>CAKZKZ010000536.1 GCA_937124495.1 uncultured Dokdonia sp.
CTATCACTATCAGTAGTTACGGTTTCTAAGTGAGTAAGTAATTCCTTTTGTTCTGACGATGATAAAGAGGTAAAAACCACACTTCCATCTGCATCTTTAATTTTTGCCTGACTATCGGTATTTAAGATAAACGGATCAATGCCAGTAAGATCAATTGCCTTTAAATCTCTATAGATATCTGAAAAAAGTTTTACTTTTTGAGTAAAAAATACAGGCAAATATCCTTCCATGACAGCGTGACGAATCACCCCTCCTGCCTCTCGTCCTTTGCCAATTCCTGTAGCATCTGCAATAATCAAACTCTTACCCATATCAAACTGTTTCAAATACAGTCCAATAGCATCTACTTGTTCTGCGCTAAAGGCGTTCCAAAGTTTTTCCAGTGATGGGTAGCGTAATTTATCGCGTACCAAGTGGTCAATATTCCCATACTCCTTTACAATTCGAGTAAGCGCCACTTGGGTTTCAAAAGCCAAATTACGAGGCACTAAGGTGTCCATCACATAGGGCGCATCTGATTTAGGGGCATACGGAACTAAAGCGCTTTTAGCCTCTGTAAGTTCCGTAGTGTCCATACTTGATTCTACTTCTTTTAAAGCGATTTCTTGCATATTAGTCAAGTTCAATAGTGGTTAAGGCTTCTAAATAACTGCGTAAACTCGTATAGCTATAGCGCTGTATGGCTTCTTGTTTTGTAATATCAGAAGCCGTAGTAAGGGTATTTTCTTCTATAGTAGAGTCATAATTCCCCCAACGAGTGCGAAGGGTAGCTAACGCATTATTCATACGATCACTATAAAAAATAAAAGCTGTTAAATCTTCTGGATTTGTACTTCCTGAATAAGGAATCTCTAAATAGTCTTCAATAAGTCCAGTAACATTTTCTTTTTCGTTAATGGCTTTTTCAATGAGATTAAATAAATGAAGATAAATACCTGAATAATGATCGTCGTACTGATTAAAATCTATAGCATTTTGAACACAAAATAAGGTAGCACTATCTGTATCGGTTATGAGTTGTGAATTATAAAATATCATCTGTTTGCAATTTTTAATTGTTCTACTAATTTTTTTAAAGGATGTAGGTGTGATTTGATCCGAAGCCACAATGCGCTGTAGCTATCTATAATGACTTCTAGTTGGGGATGAGTCTGTTTTGTTGGAAATAGGACGCTAGGAGTATGTTTGCGACCACCTACTAAAATGAGCATCATACGGGCTACTGCGCCTTGTTTGTTATACAGGGTAAAGCCGTTGAGATTAATCACATCATCAACGATGTAATGACGATAGAGCCACTTGAAAAAAGGAGCATACCTGCCTATATGACCATCATTTCCATAAACAAAATGCCCCATAATGATAATGCCTGACTTGCCTGTATCTTTTAAAGTATCTAGCGCTAGACCCGCCATTAAATGCTCCAAACGCATAAAGCTTGCTAGTTCGTAATGCTTATTAAAATATTTGGCGACCAGTCGCTTTTTATCAAAAGAGTCATCTTCCCATCTAGCAAAAGGAGGATTAGTGACCATGACATCAAAATGGTGTTTCCACTCCTCTGGAAAAGGCTCAGAAGCATTTAAGGCGTGTACCTCTGAAAAACGTTGAAATTGTAGAGAAGCCAGACGCGAAGTATCAATCTCATTAACAATGGTCTTATGAGGTTTTGCTCCAACAAGCAATAATCCATTGCCTGCGCTTGGTTCAAAAGTCGCATCAGCGTTTTTCATACCTGTATACTCGGCAAGCATAGCTCCAATAATACAGGGGGTAGAATACTGCTTGTATTTTTCTTTACTGCTATCTGAATAGGCATACGTGGGTTGCACGGTATTCCAAAATCGGATCATGGCTTTTAAACTATCTTCAAAAGGGGTGATTTGAAGGTATAATTGACGATACCATAATAGCCAAGAGAGTTCTACCGCTTCCCATAACATTCCAAGGGTAGGGGCTGATGTGGTATCTAAAAGCGCTTCTATCTTTTTTTTAGAAAGGCGCTGACCCTTATGATAATGCGTGTGCATGATCGCCACCACTTCATCCAAATAGGTAGTGTCTTGTTCTGGTAATGCTTGATTTTCTGAATCACTAACACCTTGTAAACTATCTACATATCCTTTTATGTTAGCTTTTGATTGCTCTAAAAGTCTGATCGTCCACGCTCTGTTTTGATATTCTTCTTTTAATTTTGCTTTAGGTTTTCCTGTATTGGGGTTAATGAGCGTTTCTTGTTTTTCTTTCTG
>CAKZKZ010000537.1 GCA_937124495.1 uncultured Dokdonia sp.
TATAAAGAAGTTTATGCTGCGCTTTAACGAAGTGTGAAAGCATACTAATTCATAATAACAATCCCATCTTGCATGTTGTAAGATGGGATTTCTTAATTAAAATACTTCCGCAAAGATGGAAGTCTCATATATAAAAATAATTGTGATAGACGGAAAATTTCCGCCTTCGCGGAAATACATATAAGATGGCAGACGATAAAAATAATCAAAAGAAAAAAGGACAGATCAATATAGAACTGGACGAAGCGATTGCTCAAGGTACCTATTCTAACCTTGCTATCATCAATCATTCTGTATCAGAATTTGTGGTTGATTTTGTAAATATTATGCCTGGAACACCAAAAAGTAAAGTGAAGTCCAGAATCATTCTTACGCCTCAACATGCAAAAAGATTAACTAAAGCATTAGCAGAAAATATCAAACGTTTTGAGAATGCTCATGGCGAAATCAAGGATTACGAGAAACAACCTATTCCTTTAAATTTTGGGCCGACAGGACAAGCATAAATAGATCTAAAAGTAACATCACTTTTTGATCCTAAATAAAAGCTTGAAATAAGTAATTATTTCAGGCTTTTGTGTTTTATATAATGTCATCTTGTCATATTCAACAAATTGGTATTTTTTTTGTCAAGTCTATATCGAAACATCTAATTATCAAAAAAATATAAATATGTCAACAGGAAAAATTAATGTGTCGGTAGAAAATATCTTCCCACTTATTAAAAAGTTCTTATATAGTGATCACGAGATATTCCTTAGAGAATTAATCTCAAATGCAACAGATGCTACGCTTAAATTAAAACACCTCTCTAGTATAGGAGAATCTAAGGTAGAGTACGGAAACCCTCAGATTGAAATAAAAGTAGATAAAGAAGGGAAAAAGCTTCATATTATAGATCAAGGTCTTGGTATGACAGCAGACGAAGTAGAGAAGTATATCAATCAAGTTGCTTTTTCTGGAGCAGAAGAATTTTTAAATAAATATGAAGATTCTGCAAAAGATGCAGGGATTATAGGACATTTTGGATTAGGATTCTATTCTGCATTTATGGTAGCAGAAAAAGTAGAGATTATTACAAAATCATACAAAGATGAGCCTGGAGCACATTGGTCGTGTGATGGTTCTCCAGAATTTACACTCGTAGAGGCAGATAAAACAGATCGCGGATCTGAAATTATCCTTCACATAGCAGATGATAGTACAGAGTTTCTTGAAGAAAGCCGTATTACTGAGTTGTTAACTAAGTATAACAAGTTTATGCCAGTACCAATCAAATTTGGTATGAAAACAGAAACACTTCCAAAACCAGAAGACGCAAAAGAAGAAGATCCTGCACCTACCCAAGAAGTAGATAATATTATTAATAACCCTACTCCAGCATGGACAAAACAACCTGCAGATCTTGAAGATGCAGATTATAAAAATTTCTATCGTGAGTTATATCCGACGCAGTTTGAAGAACCTCTTTTTAACATACACCTTAATGTAGATTATCCATTCAATCTTACAGGGATTTTATACTTCCCTAAGCTTGGGCAAGATATGAATGCACAAAAAGATCGTATTCAGTTGTACCAAAATCAAGTATATGTAACGGATAATGTAGAAGGTATTGTGCCAGAATTTTTAACCATGCTTCGTGGTGTTATTGATTCTCCAGATATTCCTTTAAATGTATCTCGTAGTTATTTACAGGCAGATGGTGCGGTAAAGAAAATTTCTGGATACATTACACGTAAAGTTGCAGATAAGTTAAAGTCTCTTTTTACAAATGATCGTGAAGATTTTGAAAAGAAATGGAATGATATCAAAGTCGTGATCGAGTATGGAATGCTTTCGGAAGATAAATTCTTTGAAAAATCTGAAAACTTTGCTTTATACCCAACAGTAGATGATACTTATTTTACGTGGGGAGAACTTGAAGCAAAAATAAAAGATAGCCAAACGGATAAAGATGACAAGCTTGTAGTCTTATATGCAAGTGATAAAGAGGCACAACACGCATACATCCAAAGTGCTAAAGAGAAAGGGTATGAGGTGTTATTATTAGATTCGCCTATCGTAAGTCACTTAATACAAAAGATTGAGACAAGTAAAGAAAACGTTTCTTTTGTACGTGTAGATGGTGATCATGTAGACAACCTAATCAAGAAAGAAGAAACTCAAATCAGTAAACTTTCTGATGAGGATACAGAATCTCTTAAAACAGTGATTACAGATGCTATAGCAAATACTTCGTACACCGTACAAATGGAAGCTATGGATAGTAATGCAGCACCATTTATTATTACACAGCCTGAGTTTATGCGTCGTATGAAAGAGATGCAACAAAGCGGTGGCGGTGGCGGCATGTTTGGTATGGGTAATATGCCAGAGATGTACAACCTCGTTGTAAATGCAAATCATGAGTTGGTTTCAGAGATTTTAAATACAAAAACAGCTAAGAAAAAAGAGCGTTTAATCAAGCAATCTTTTGACCTTGCAAAGCTTTCTCAAAACCTATTAAAAGGCGAGGAGCTTACTGATTTTATTAATCGTTCGTATGGAATGATTAAATAGGATATCCGCGAAGACGGATATCTTATATAAGTAGCACTATAGTTATATAAGCCACTTTCTGTTTTTTGGGAAGTGGCTTTTTTACGCTTTCGCGAAAGCGTATACAGAAAGAGCAGATCATAATAGTGTGCAGTGAAATTAGAAAAGAACCTATCAATACGTAACAAACACCTATATTTTGCGTCAAATTAGTACGTATCTTTAAAGATAGATACATAACCATTTAATATATAGTAAAGACGATGGCACTTACACCTTCTAATATGATTGAGCTAGGTACAAAAGCTCCCGATTTTAAACTGACAGATGCTGTGACAAACGCGTCATGTAGTTACCAAGATGTAAAAAGAGAACGTGG
>CAKZKZ010000538.1 GCA_937124495.1 uncultured Dokdonia sp.
GGAGGAACTCCTTGTTACGGAACTACTTTGCAAGAAATCAAAGACAGTGGTGTCACTTCTATCTTTTTGACTGTCCCAGTAACACACCTTAGCGATAGGCTATGGAGCGCAAAAGAGGAACGACCACTAATTGCAAGTCAGGAATCAAAAGAAGCGCTAGAGGAGTTTGTGAGAAAACACCTGTTTGAGCGCGGTTTCTATTACAATCAAGCATCAAAAATAATCAAAGTACAAGATCAAAGTGAAGCTGAAATTGTAGAAGAAATTATAGCAAGCTTATTCTAAAATTGCCATATCATTCCCTTTTCTAAAAGTTACTTTTACAGATTCATGAAGAGAGGTGCTTAATGAAATTCCCTTAAAGTCAGCTTTAACAGGGTATTTTTTGTGATTTCTATTGACAAGTACAGCTGTTTTAAAACGTTTTAAGGGCACATTTAGAAAATGCTGTACAGCATAAATTAGCGTAGTGCCTGAATTTAAAACATCGTCTATAAGAACCACAGATTTATTTGCATATTCTTCTTCAGTAAGACTTGTCTTTACAGTGCCTAAAGGATCCTGTTTATTCATCGTTACCTTGCATAAAACCGTTTTGAAATCTGCAATTTCTTCGAGTGTTGCCTGAAGGCGTTTGGCAAATTTGTAGCCATTATCAGCAATACCGGCAAGAATAATTTCTTTCTCACTGACATTGGTTTCATAAATCTGATACGCAATACGTCGTGTTTTATGCTGAATGGCTTTATGGTCTAGTATTTTGTCAAGTTTTACTTTCATAATTTTTTAATTAGAACAATACTAAGAATTATTCTTCTTCACTATCGTCAGTTTCTGTGAAAAAATCATCATTTTCATAGACTTCATCAATATCTCTACGATCTTTTTTAGTAGGTCTTCCTGTTCCTCTTTTTCTATAATAGTCTTTAGAATATTTAAGGAGGTCTAACTTTTCTAAATTTTCTTTTGGAGTAGTATCTTTTCTATACATGTCCACTAGCTTTGCGCCAAGTCTGCTTTCAGGAAGGTCTAGTATTTCTAATGTATATACTACTTGGTTTTTGCGTACGCTAATTTTATCTGTAGGATATACGTCTCTAGAAGGTTTAACAGCGCTGCCATTTACCTTTACTTGTCCTTTTTTACAAGCATTGGTTGCTATCGTTCGTGTCTTAAAAGTACGAATACACCACAAAAATTTATCAACTCTCATATAAAAATGCTTAAAAGCACGTTAATCTATGTATAATATGTGGTCAAAAATACGTCAAAATTGTATCTTGCACCCTTGAAAAAGAATTTTATGACTATTAAAAACTATCTAAGTATACTAACAGTATTGGTTTTATGCATCTCTTGTGGAGATGATGATAACACGCCAGATGCAATCCCTTTTAATGATAGGGGAGAGCAATCTGTAGCAGATGATACTTTTATCAGAGATTATTTGGAAACGCATTTTTATAATTATGAAGAATTTGCAAATCCACCAGCAGATTTTGATTATGAGATTCGTTTTGACACGATTAGTGGAGAAAATGCAGGGAAAACACCTTTGTTAGATCAGGTAACGCCATTAACGTATGATCGTTTTGAAACAAGCAATACCTTATATATTTTAACCGCTAGAGAAGGGGTAGGCGCATCTCCAACCTATGCAGATTCTACATTTGTAACGTATAGAGGGGCTAATATTTTAAGTAATGTTTTTGATGCGGCAACCAATCCAATTTGGTTTAATCTTCCTGCAACCATAGACGGTTTTGCAAATGGTATTGCAGGCGCAAAAGGAGGTTCTGGATTTACAATTGCACCTGATGGAACAACGGTATTTAATAATGATTATGGAATAGGAGCTGTTTTTATTCCTAGTGGATTAGGATATTTTGCACAACCACCTAACAGTAGTATTGGTATTTATTCTTCATTAGTATTTACGTACTCTATATATGATAGTAAAGTAACAGATCATGATGGTGATGGAATTATATCTATAGATGAAGATGTAGACGGAAATGGTTTCTTCTTTGACGATATAGATAATACAGATGATGATAATAGCCCAAACTTTAATGATCCAGATGATGAGAATGATGGCGTAACTACGAAATTAGAGACCTTACGTGATGCCGATGGAAATTTTGTAAGCTTTATGGATACAGATAATGATGGTATTAATGATCACTTAGATACTGATGACGATGGTGATGGTATTCCTACCTTAGATGAGATCAATATTAACTTTAATACAGGAGAAATCGTATATCCTGATACAGATGGAGATGATATACCTGATTATTTAGATTCAGATAGTTAATTTTCCGCTTTCGCGAAATGGCATACTGAGCTTGTCAGAAGTAGCGTATATATATAAAATTAAAAAAGGCAACTCATCTCTGAGTTGCCTTTTTTAATACCTAAATAAGTGTATTTATTTTTTAGTATCTCCTTTAAATTGATAAGATAGACTTAAGATCCACTGAGAAGGTCTAGAATCAATAGTAAATAGTTCGCCAGCTGTGTCTGTTAGGTCACTAGTAACGCTGGTGTCATTATCGCTAAAAGAGTTCTCATAGCGTAAATCAATACCGAGTCTTCCTAATTGTACGCCAGCACCTATTTGATATCCTATAGTAAATGAATTTTCAGGGTCATCTGCCTCTAAACCATTTGCATCAAGATCATTGTTAAGAACCAATTGAAAAGCGGGCCCCGCTTTTAGAGATAATGGGCCTACAACATCAATACCTAAAAGTACTGGAATGTCAAGTTTAGAAAAATTATAGTCTGCATCTGCGTTTACTGATTTTCCATAGTCAGTCGTAAGTCTTGTATATACGAGTTCAGGCTGAAGGAAGAGACCTGCAAATTTAAATTTAGCAAAGGCACCAATATGGTATCCCACTTTACTGTCACCATCAAAGGTTTGACTGTCACCAACAATAGATGTGATGTCACCTGTGGCTCCAAAGTTAAGTCCGCCTTTTATTCCAAATTTAGCACTCTGTCCAAAAGCGCTTACGGATGATACGAGTAGTACCAAAATCATTAGTTTTTTCATAATTGAGTTTATTAGTGTTTGAATTAATGACAAAAAGAAAGGCAGAATGTTACAATTCTGCCTTACAATGTTTTATAAAAACGTAAAAGTACGATCTTTATTTTCTTTGAATCGCTTTCTTTGAGGCTTTTACAATAGCAGCAGCGTTCAATCCATATTTTTCCATAAGCTGCGCTGGGGTTCCACTTTCTCCAAAAGTATCTTGTGTTGCAACAAGTTCTTGAGGTGTTGGTTGCTTAGTGGCTAGTGCTCTTGCAACACTTTCTCCTAATCCTCCTAAGAAGTTATGTTCTTCGGCAGTGACAACACATCCTGTTTTTTTAGCAGAAGCAATAATAGCTTCTTCATCAAGAGGTTTTATCGTGTGTATATTGATCACTTCGGCAGAAATGCCAGCTTCATTTAATTCTTTTGCTGCTTCTAAAGCTTCCCATACAAGATGTCCTGTTGCCACAATAGTAACATCACTTCCTTCTTGTAAATGTACTGCTTTCCCTACTTGAAAATCTTGATCGGCAGGTGTGAAGTTTGCTACTTTTGGGCGTCCAAAACGTAAATATACGGGTCCGTCATGATTAGCAATAGCAATAGTGGCTGCTTTTGTCTGATTGTAATCACATGTATTTATAACAGTCATGCCAGGAAGCATTTTCATGAGTCCAATATCCTCTAAGATTTGGTGAGTAGCTCCATCTTCTCCCAAGGTTAACCCTGCGTGAGAAGCACAAATTTTCACATTTTTACCAGAATAGGCAACACTTTGACGTATTTGATCATATACACGTCCTGTAGAGAAGTTGGCAAACGTTCCTGTAAACGGAATGTTACCCCCTATAGTCATGCCTGCAGCAAGACCAATCATGTTTGCTTCGGCGATTCCTACTTGAAAAAAACGCTCTGGATGATTTGCTTTAAATGCATCCATTTTAAGAGAACCTGTAAGATCTGCACATAGTGCAACTACATTCTCGTTAGACTTTCCAAGTTCTTCTAAGCCTGCGCCAAAACCTGATCGAGTATCCTTACTTCCTGTGTTTTCGTATGTTTTCATAAGCCTCCCCAACCCCTCCAAAGGAGGGGCTTAGAATGGGTGTGTTTAATTAATTAGTATCATAATTTTTGATTCCTCTCCTTCTGGGAGAGGTTAGGTGAGGGATTTAATAGTCTCCTAGAGTTTCTGCGTTTTGAGCAAGACCTATAGCCAGTTGCTCATCGTTAGGCGCTTTTCCATGCCAAGCATGTGTATGCATCATAAAATCGACACCGTTCCCCATAATCGTATGCATTAACACACAAACAGGTTTTCCTTGACCGCTTAATCTCTTTGCTTCTTGTAATCCTGCAATAACAGAAGCCATATCGTTTCCTTTTTTGATGTCTAGTACGATCCATCCAAAGGCTTCAAACTTTGCACGCATACTTCCTAAAGCAAGTACATCATCTGTACTACCATCTATCTGTTGTCCATTAAGATCAACTGTTGCAATAATATTATCCATATTATTAGCAGCTGCATACATAATAGCTTCCCAGTTTTGACCTTCCTGTAATTCTCCATCCCCCATAAGAGCATAGACTGTATGACCGCAACCATTTAGCTTTTTTGCTTGTGCAGTACCTAAGGCGGCACTCAATCCTTGCCCCAAAGATCCAGAAGCAATACGAATACCAGGAAGCCCTTCATGTGTAGTGGGGTGTCCTTGTAAACGAGAATTTAATAATCTAAAGGTGTTGAGCTCTTCTACCGGAAAATATCCTGATCTAGCTAAAACACTATAGAAAACAGGAGAAATATGACCGTTAGATAAGAAGAATACATCTTCCCCTAGTCCGTCCATATCAAACCCTTCTTTGCGATCCATGATTTCTTGATACAGGGCTACAAAGAATTCTGCACATCCTAAAGAACCTCCTGGGTGACCAGAATTTACTTTATGTACTTGTCTTAAAATATCTCTTCGCACTTGAGTTACGAGTGCTTCGAGCTTTTGAATATCTGCCATTAGAGTTGTGTTGTTTTGGTTCTCAAAAATACTTTATTTGTCTCCGATCGTCTATATAGATATGGGGAGGTTATCAACTAAAATCAATAAATAGTAAACAATTTTCAGTCTTTATTGACCAATTCTATCCATGTTTGATGCTAAAGTCTCAATAAACTTTGTGATAGGGCCTTTAATCATCATAGACATCATGGGATTAAAGTCTCCTTCAAATAATAATTGAACTTCACTCTTGGTGTCTTCCACCTGCGTGATATTTCCCGTAAGGGTAAAAGGTAATTTATCACTGGCAGCACCCAATACTACTTTAGAATGAGGTATACCTTCTTTTAGGTCTAATACAATTTCTGGCATTCCTTTTAATGCAAACAGAAAGCGAGTATCGCTAATCTTTTCAAATTTTGTGTTTTCTGGCATCAGTGTTTCAAAATTTTCAACGTTCATTAAAAATTGATACACTTCTTCAGCAGATTTGTCAACGACTTTTGTTGGACTTTCTAAGTTCATTTGATTTTTTTTAAATAGGTTTTATCCCCAATTTGCTGGGTCTTTACGCCAGTTTTCTAATGTGGCTTGTTCTTCTTCTGTGATATATTTAGTATCTGCAGCTTGTTCTAATAGATTTGAGTAATCACTTAATGTGTTTAAATCTATGTTTACCTCTTTAAAAGCAGAGACACTTTTTTCAAAACCATACGTAAAGATAGCGAGCATTCCTTTTACGTTGGCTCCAGCTTCTTTAAGCGCATCTACGGCTTTGAGACTACTCATTCCGGTACTGATCAAATCTTCTATCACAACAACAGAACTTCCAGGTTCTAAATATCCTTCTATTTTATTTTGGCGTCCGTGTTTTTTTGCTTCAGGACGTATGTACACAAATGGAAGGTTCAAGTAGTCTGCAACAAGCATACCAATACCTATAGCGCCTGTAGCTACACCTGCAATTGCGTCTGGTTTGCCATAAATTGTTTCAACCTGCTTTGCCATTTCTTGATGTAGGTAGTTACGTATAGCAGGATAGGAGAGCGTAATTCTGTTATCACAATAGATGGGAGATTTCCATCCAGATGCCCAAGTAAATGGGTCTTGTGGTTGTAATTTTATTGCATTAATTTGCAATAATAATTCGGCAGTTTTTTTTGCCGTTTCTTTGTCTAAAATCATACTGCAAATGTATAAAGTTTTTGTGAATGATATTCCTATAATTCTATCTACTGAAAAAGATATTGGGAATAACTATAAATCGATTCCGCTTAAGAAGGTTAGGCTGAAAAGAATTATAAAAAAAATGATTAATGGAGAGCTTATTTATGTGAACTTGTATCATAAAAAAGAAGAGAAGCTTCTTGAATTTTTAAAAAAGAAATTACCTGTTATCGTTGCTGGTGGCGGACTCGTATATAATGCTAAAAAAGAAATTTTATTCATTTACAGAAATGGAAAATGGGATTTGCCTAAGGGTAAAATAGAAAAAGGAGAAGATATTCAGACATGTGCTATCAGAGAGGTAGAAGAAGAGACGGGTGTTTCTGGTATCGAAATTAAAAAGTTTATCACAAAAACATACCATGTATTTAAGCGTAACGATAAATTCAGACTAAAAGAAACCTATTGGTACGAAATGTACACAGATTATAATGGACCTTTAATACCTCAAGTAGATGAAGGGATCAAAAAAGCGAAATGGAAAGACTTTCAAAAAACGCAAAAAGCATTAGAAAAATCCTATAATAATATCAAATTACTTTTTCCAGCGGCCTATTTAACGAAGCATCCTAACGATAGGGTATCGTAAATGCGCTTTTTCATAGTTAGGTGATTTCTTATGAATCCAGCTTAATTGTGCATACCAGTTTTGAGCAAATGCAGGTTCGGCTATTTTTTTGGCTTCAAACTCTGCCTTAATAGCTGGATGCTGATTTAAA
>CAKZKZ010000539.1 GCA_937124495.1 uncultured Dokdonia sp.
TAAGATCTTTGTCTCCGTGGTTTTGATTATCCATTTGATAGCAGGTCTTTCCATACCCACTACTTCCTCGATTATTGACAGCGAGTATAGCATACCCATGATTCACTAAGTATTGTGTACGAGAACTAAAGTTCAATCTTGATTGCCCTCCAGGCCCTCCATGGACCATCACAATTGCTGGAACTTTGTTATTTGCATTGGCTTGCTTAGGTTGGTAATAAATAGCAGGAACTTCGACACCATCAAAAGAGTTGAAACGGACTACTTTCCCTTCTACAAGATCATCAGCGTTAATTGCTTTGTTGAGTACATCTGTTAACTGGTAATACTTCTTTGTATTCATATCATACGAATACATATTTGTTGGTTTTGCAGAGTTCCCTACACGTACTAATGCCATCGTTTCATCTCTTGAAAAACTAGCGCTACTTACAGATTGTCCATCTATTTCTGGGAAATTTATGGCTTTTCCAGTAGCAACATCCGTTACGTTCATCACTGTTTTTGCGTCATCATTGGTAAAAAAGACAGTGTAGGTTCCGTTATGTGTAAAGTAATAACTAAATACAGGCCACTCATTATTTGTTACACGCTCTATAGTACCTGTAGCAATATCATAGCTTGAAACATAGGAGTTTTCAGCACCTGCATCTGTAGAAAAATAGAGCGTTTTTCCATCAGGTGAAAAATCCAAATGTCCGTTACCACTCTGTGTTGTATTTATTTTTTTTTGCTCTTTCGTTTCTGTGTTGACAATATATAAGTCACTATCATTAGTGTTGATGGCTTCAGATAATGTGATGTATTTTCCGTCATCACTCATCGCATTAAAATCGCGCGCACTTTCTACCTTATAAATAAGCTTGGATGTATAACCATCAATATTCATTTCATAATGATCTAGAAATTGTGGATCACGTTCATTACTTCCATAAAAAAAGCTTTTTCCATCTTTTGCCCAGCCTCTAAAAGAAGTACGTACACCTTCTAGTGGAGTCAGTGCTTTTATACCGTTTTCATCCTTCACAAAAATTTTGAAAATCTCATCTCCATTACCATCCATTCTGAATAAAATACGATCATCTTTTGGGAAGTAAGAAATCCCATAAATAGAACTACTATCACTTTGAGTAATAGGGGTAAGCTCGCCACCTTTAACAGGTGTACTATACATATTATTAATCCCTGAACGATTACTTGTAATGAGAACCTTGGATTTATCAGCAGAAAATCCATTGGCTCCTGCGCTTTCATTATCCATAAATTGTTCAATAGTGTATTGCGCAATTTCTTTCTTTTCTTGTGTAATCTCTTTAGTTTGTTCTTTACAAGAGACAAAAACAAGCATACACGTCACGATGAGATAGGCTATTTTTTTCATAGGAGTAAGTAGTTAGGTGTTAAAACTAAAATCTAAAAAACATATTAATGTCTGTTCGAGCACAGTCGAGAACGCTAGTATATGAGTGTTCAAGATAGGTTTCGACTGAACTCAATCAGACAAAGAATGATGTAGGATTATGTAATTATTTTATACTATTAATACGTCATGATGAACTTGTCGAAGTATTGATTATTAATAATCTTCAATAGGCTCAGATTGACAAATTAATTCATTTTAAAACTTTTAATTTCTTTAAATGGTTTTACATCCAGTGCTTCTAATGTTGATTGGAAGGGTGTCCACTCATCTGTAAAGAAGGTATTGGTTGTATCCAACGCCGATTGTAATTGATCTTTTGCTTGTTGGATCAACGTATTTTCGGTAGCTGTTAACCCGTTAGGACGACTTCCCGCATATCCACGAGCAAGACCAATACGACGCATCACTGTCATTTCTGGATTACGAGTAATTCCTTGACGCTTATCAACTTTTCCTAAATACAGCGCAATCACTTCATCAATACGTTTTACCATTTTTCCGATACTCTTTAGATCATCCTTATGAGCATCGTCTTTATCTACTTTTTTAAGCATCTTCTTATAATCCTCAGCAATCGTTTTATTTTCTACGAGTTGCTTCACCGCATCAGCAGCAGTTTGTGTCAATCCTTCAAGTGTCTTACCAGCACTATAGGCATCATTGATTGCTTTTTGTGGGGTATCAAATCTAGGATCTGACTCCACAGTGATAGAAGACGTACTTGTCTGATCACCATAACTCATTTCTAATCTGTATGTTCCTGGTTTTACAGAAACACCACCTGGCTCATTTTTACGCTTACGTATGGTACGAGAAGGTCTATCTCCTCCAGACTCATTCATAAACCACCTTGTTTTATGAATCCCTGTACTGTCTGGTGTTTTCCATTTTAGATGACGTATTTGTCTGTCGCCGTTATATATTTTAAGATGAACAGAATCCCATGTTACCTTTTTAACCTCTGAGTCGTCGGAAGTCTCATCCTCATCTTCGTCATCACTTTCCTTCTTAGACTTCTTTTCTTCTGTTTTGGTTACATAATAAGAAATATGCGCGCCACGGTCTCTGTTTTCTGCATTGTAAAGGGCATCACCTCCAAAACGACTTCCTGTCGGTTGTTGATAAGCAGCTTGATATGCTGTAGGAGGTTGAAAAAGTTGCAGCTTTCGCGAAAGCGTACTCTTATCCTTTGCAATCGCACGTAATGGTCTGATATCATCCAAGACCCATGCGGCACGACCGAAAGTTCCGATCACTAAATCATGTTCTCTCGGGTGAATCACTAAATCCTTTACTGAAGTTGTAGGGAATCCTTTTGTCCATTTTTCCCAACTAGACCCAGCATCTAACGAAACATATAAACCATCATCGGTTCCTAAGAATAATAGGTTTGGCTCTTCCAAATCTTCTATAATCGATAGGGCATAACTCTGTACATCATTTCCGTCAACAATGCGTTCCCATGTTTTTCCGTAGTTACGAGTACGATACGCATAAGGTGTGTAATTAAAACGACGGTAATCATTAGCAACTAATAAGGCTTCTCCTTGTTTTTTGTTACTCGCTTTGATTTGTGTTACCCAACTTCCAGCCGGAAGTCCTTTTATATTTTTGGTGACCTCAATATAGTTAGCCCCTCCATCGGTGGTATAATGTACACGACCATCATCGGTTCCTACCCAAAACATATTACGCTCTACAGTAGAAGGCTCGATCACAAGAATTGTCGTATGATTTTCTGCTCCCGTAGCATCCATAGACAGTCCTCCAGATTCTGATTGCTTTTGCTTTTCAGGATCATTGGTGGTTAAATCTGGTGAAATCACCTTCCATGTTAATCCTTTGTCTGTCGATTTATGTACAAATTGACTTCCAAAATACACGGTATTATTATCAAATGGATCAATGTTAATTGCCGAGTTCCAGTTAAAGCGTAAGAATACATCTGGATCTGGATGTGTTGGTTTTACACCATAGTTATTACCTGTCATCCAATCATAACGACTCACAAATCCTTGCTGACTCATACTCCAACCATAACGACTATCATCTTTGTCTGGAACGACATCAAACCCATCTCCAAAAGAAATCTCTTGCCAATAACTATTACGAATTCCTTGTGCTTTCCAAACGTAGGCTGGACCTCTCCAACTTCCGTTATCTTGCATTCCTCCATATACATTATATGGATACTCATTATCTACATTAATATGGTAAAATTGTGCGACCGGTAAGTTTCCGATAAAACGCCATGTTTTCCCGCCATCTTTGGTGATGTTCATTCCTCCATCATTCCCATCAATCATAAACTGACCGTTATCTGGATGAATCCACCATGCATGGTGATCTGGATGTACTCCATTATCTACGCCATAAGCACCCATAAGTTGTGTGAAATTCTTCCCGCCATCTTCAGATACATTTACGTAGGTAAATACAGAGAATACTCTATTCTCATTATCTGGATCTACGTGAATATCTGAGTAGTAAAAAGGACGGTTTCCAATATCACTTTTATCATTTACTTTTTCCCAATTAAATCCACCATCATCAGAACGATAGAGGGCATTCTTTTTTGCTTCGATTAATGCATAGACTACATTAGGTTTATTAGGTGCAATAGAGATTCCTATACGTCCCAATTCTCCTTTAGGTAATCCATCTTTGTCAGATAGTTTTTTCCATGTTTTTCCACCATCGTGTGTCATGTGCAATCCAGAACCTTCACCTCCAGATTTAAAAAACCAAGGATCACGTTTGTGTTCCCACATCGCTACAATCAGTTTATTAGGATTGGTAGGGTCCATGACCATATCGGCAACCCCTGTTTTATTATTGGCAAACAATATTTTGTTCCATGTCTTTCCACCATCGGTAGTTTTAAAAACACCACGCTCTGGATGTATTCCCCAAGGAGATCCTATAGCGCCAACATACACGATGTCAGGATTGGTTGGGTCAATAATTACACGGTGAATGTGTCTTGTTTTCTCAAGCCCCATAGATTGCCAGGTCTTTCCGCCATCTAGTGACTTATATACACCAAATCCTCCATTTAAAGAGTTTCGAGGATTTCCTTCTCCCGTTCCTACCCAAATCACACTTGGATTGGATTGCTGAATGGCTACTGCTCCGATAGAAGCAGTGAGTTCTTTTTCAAAAACAGGCTCCCATTTGATTCCTCCAGACGTCGATTTCCATAAACCACCAGAAGCTGTACCTACGTACATCACATCTGGATTATCGGTAACCACATCTATGGCCGTTACACGACCAGACATACCGCCAGGTCCTATGTTACGAGGTTGCATGTCTTGTAGGACAGACATGTCGAGTTTTTGTGCGCTTGCGATGGTACATAAGCACAAGAAGAGGAGTGAGTAAAAGTGTTTCATTTGGTTATTTTAATGTATAATAAATTTCGGTCATTGTATATCGGACGACTACTTGGTTATGGGTAGCGTACGTACCTTTTATATTGAACGGACTAAGTTAAGGAAATGTGAAAGCCTAAAGTCTTAAAGGGGTGTTAAGGTCGTTGACTTTTAAGGTGGCTTTTTATGCTCCTGTTTGCCGGTGAGATAGTTTCGCGAAAGCATAATTTTTGTTTCCCCACCCCTGAAGGGAGCAAAAATTTTCTACATATTGTTTTTATAGAATATGCACCCTTTAGGGATGGGGAAAAGCATATTCGGTTTCATTGTTTTCGAACGTATTCAAAACATTACTTCACTCTTAAGGGCGCTTTTTACGCTTTCGCGAAAGCGTATACAGGTACTTTCCCAAAATAACCATATATTTAACAGTACATCAAATATCATCTCTAAGAAGAAGGGAGTAGAATAGTCAAAAGTAAGAAATTAACGAACATTCAATATTTTGTTTATTCTTTCGGTGATATATTTGAACAAAACGAAAAACCCACTCATTATGAAAAAAATAGTCATCGTATTAGTTTGTGTTTCTATATCTTTTTTATCATTCACAGAAAAAGACAAAAAAGGAACAACTACCCAAGAAAAGAATATCGTTGAAGTTGCAGCTGGAAATGAAAATTTCTCTACGCTCGTTGCAGCGGTAAAAGCCGCAGGTCTTGTCGATGTATTATCAGGAACCAATCAGTTTACCGTATTTGCACCTTCAAACGCTGCCTTTGATAAATTACCAAAAGGAACCTTAGATTCGTTTTTAATGCCACAGAATAAGGATGCGCTAGCAGATCTTTTAATGTATCACGTGGTAGCAGGTGAATATAAAGCTGCCGACGTTGTCAAAGCGATCAAAGCAAACAAAGGAAAATTTTCTGTAAACACTATAAAAGGAGAAAAAATCACTTTGACGATGAACGGAAATAACGTCGTCATTAAAGATGCAAAAGGCGGGAAGTCTGTGATTATTATGACAGATATAGATGCTTCAAATGGCGTGATACATGCTGTAGGGAGTGTGTTGATGCCTAAAGAATAACCTATTATATATCGTTTTGATAATGCCTCTTTATTGGGGCATTATTTTTTCCCTCATCCTAACCTTCTCCCAAATGGAGAAGGGATTATATTTGGGGAGTTGATACAATATCAGTTTTTGTTTCCCCGACCCTAAAGGGAGCAAAAACGTATATGTGAATTCAGTTTTAGAATACCTTACCCTTTAGGATTGGAAAATGGTATTCGACCTAAGATTTAGTATTCTTTATTGTTTTAGGAGATATCACGGATAAACAACCTCGCAATAGCAAAAGATCATTTTACTCATAAAGCGATGTTAAGTTCGCTTTCGCGAAAGCGTAATTTTAACAAATAATCGTATTTTTATAGGGCATGAAAAAAGAAGAAAAAAGAAAAGGGTTTGTCTTTAAACCCTACGAAGCAGAAAGTCAGTCGTTATTTGACAAGTTGCTTGATATTTTTCAAGAACTGATCACCCACACATCGGGAGATTTTGATGAAGCGATGGATTGGTTAAAGCAGTTAGACGAAGAATATAAACTGACTAATGACGAGTATACACTAGACGATTTTGTAGAAGAATTAAAAGAGAAAGGATACATCCGGGATGAGGTGCGACCTGATGGAACGCAAGGTGCAGCGATTACTGAAAAAACAGAGCGTGCGATCCGACAACGAGCATTAGATCAGATTTTTGGAAAGCTTAAGAAAAGTGCTCAAGGAAATCATCGTTCTAAAATGAGCGGACAAGGAGATGAGCATACGGGCGATTATAGAGGCTATCGTTTTGGGGATGCCTTAGAACGAATCTCAATGACCGAAAGTTTACGGAATGCGCAGATCAATAATGGCATGGGAGATTTTAGCTTACGCGAAAGTGATCTTGTTGTTGAAGAAACTCATTTCAAAGCACAGATGAGTACAGTGTTGATGATTGATATTTCGCACAGTATGATTCTGTATGGTGAAGATCGGATCACACCTACAAAAAAGGTAGCCATGGCTCTCGCGCAACTTATTACAACTCGTTATCCAAAGGATACCTTAGACATTATCGTATTTGGGAATGATGCTTGGCCGATTAAGATTAAAGATTTACCGTATCTCCAAGTAGGACCGTATCATACCAAT
>CAKZKZ010000540.1 GCA_937124495.1 uncultured Dokdonia sp.
TTATAAGTAAATGGAGAAGCGATCGCCCCTTGGTCGCTATAAGGATTTCCATCTATAGCAACTTCATAGGTAAAAGGTGGTGTACCTCCACCTACTGTTACTGTTATTTCAGCATCTGTAGATATTGTACAATCCAAGTTATCACTTAATACTGCAGAAACAGTAATCTCTGGTGCTATAATAGAAGTTGGCAAAGTAACAGTACATCCATAAGCATCACGTACTACTATGGTATAACTACCAGGCGCTAAATTGTCAAACACATTACTTGACTGGAAAGGTGCACCATTAATACTGTACTCAAAAGGTGCTACTCCAGAATTCACTGTCACTTCTATAGTTGCAGCGTCAATACCATCATAACACAGGTCTGAAACATTACTTATTTCAGCTTCAACATCTTCTGGAGTGGTTAAATTAAAAGTTGTCGATTCTTGACAACCGTTAATATCCTCTACAGTTGCTGTGTAAAGCCCTGCAAGGCTTAAGCCGGCAAACGTGTTATTAGATTGGGGTCCTACTATAGAATTATCTGGTTGTGTGAGAGTGAATGTGTATCCTCCCCAACCTCCAGAAGCAGCTAGTAGCACGCTTCCGTCATCATTACAAGTTATTGGGTTTTCATCTGCAGTAAGTTGCAGAGGTGTTACTGGCTCATCAATAGTCTCAATGTTACTGGTCGCCTGACAATTTGTTAGTAGGTCCTGAATTACAATAGTATAGGATCCTACAGCTAGCCCTGTAAGTAATATAGGAGAGGTTCCAACTATTGAAGGAGCACCATTAACACTATACTCAAAATTAGTAGTTCCTGAAACGGTTACTAAAATCGCTCCATCAGAACCACCTACACAAGTCACGTCATTTTGAGTTTGAGCACTTACACTTATTGCAGGTAGCGCGTCAATAGCATGTTGTTCACTATAGATACATTCATTAGCATCCTTCACTTCAAAAGTATAGATATCTGGTGCTAGTCCAGTAAACACATTAGACGATTGATATGCTGTAACTGCCGATGTGGGCGCAGTAATTCTAAACTCTAACGGGCTCACACCACCCGTTGCAATAATCGTTACATCACTTGTATTTGATGGACAAGTGATTGGCGTATTTGTGAAATCTAAATTTGTTGGAGGATCCAATGGTAATACTACTACTGCATCGGTGGTAAATGTACATCCATTGGCATCTTGAATGACGATTGTATAAGATCCCTCTGTTAATCCTGGAAAAACAGTTCCCGATTGAAAATTAACACCGTCAATGCTATATGTATATGTTGGTGTTCCTCCACTTACATCAGTTACTGTGATCTCAGCAGTGCCAGTTGTACAAGTAAGGTCTTCTGTAATGGATATATTACCTGTAATGGGATTTGGAATTTCTATAATTACAGATTGAGGATCTGTAGTACACGATGAAGGGCCAAAAGTATAACGAATAAGTGTCTCATAAGTTCCAGGTGCAAGGTTTGTGAATATTGAAGAGTTGGAATAACTTATGCCATTATCAATACTATATTCCAAACTACTTCCGTTCGTGTTGGTTACCATAAACTCAATAACGCCATTATCGCCAGAGTCAGAACATAGAATATCAGTAGAAGATACAGTAAATTCTGGAGGTAGAATTTCTTCAACTTGCAGAGAAGTGCTAGCCTCACAGTTATTTGCATCTACAACTGTGATATTATAAGTTCCTGCACTGTTTATTATATACACAGGATCACTTTGAAAAACAGTCGTACTATTGATAAAATAGACATAGGGCGGTGTACCTCCATTTGCGTTCATATTTATCTCCCCCTGAACTTCTTCATACACTGGATTGTCATCCTCGTCAAATATTGGATTTCCATTATCATCTACCGCTTGAATCAAACAATCTATGAATGGAGAACTGAGGTCTGCAGTTAATGTAAGTAACGGTGGTTCAGTAATCGTGATTTCTTGAGTATCTATACAGCCATCCTCAGTTTCTACAGTAGCAGTGTACGTACCTGGGCCTAAGTTTTCAAAATTATAATTATTCTCGACGATAGGTCCAACAGTATTCACTAAAATACCTCCTTCAGAGATAGAGAAAGTATATTGAGGCTCTGCATCATTAGTTACTACCTGAATACTTCCTAAGTCTCCATGACATAAGGGTTGAATTGCTTCGGCATCAAAAGTAAATTCTCTTTCTCGTACAAGTACATCCGGAACAGTAAAAACACAAGCATTTACAGGTACATCTATTTGTCTTATATAGACAGTATAAACTCCTGCGATACTCACATTAAAGACATTACTATCTTGATAAGTGATACCGTCCAAACTAAATTCGTAATTGCTTGGCACATTGTTAACAGTTATACTTCCGAGACTATCACATAAGATATCTGTTACTACTACAGTTGGGTCGAGTACATTTTGGTACACATTAAAGAAGAATTGATTGAAGCATCCTCCATCATAATTAACTGTCAATCTAAATTGTCCTGCAGTGTTTACCGTGAAGTCTGTGCCTGTAGCAACTGGATTCCAAACACACCCTCCATCTTCGTTTGCGCAATCAATATCACTCACAGGCGGACAACTCGTTTCATCAAGTTGCTCCCATGTAATTAAATTGGAATCTGTAATATTTGCTGTTAGTTCTCTAAAATCATTTAAACCACATAGAAAAATGTTAGGCAAAAGCTTCCCATCATCTGGGCATGTCACGACTTCGTCTGCCTGTGGAATAATTGGATTCGTTTGGTTTTCACCAAAAGTAATTCCGTTAAAAATCTGTATAATTGATCTACACGGTGCTGGGGCTGTATTAAACACGTAATAGGTGCCGCTTTCTGTGACAGTCAAAGTTTGCGTAGTTGCAATCACTGGTACACCCGAAGGGTCGTTAGACCAAGAATATGTGTCATAACCGTCTGCTGCAGTTAATAGTATGCTATCTCCACAAAGAATAGCATTTTCTTCAAATTCACAAGCGTCAAGGTCTGCTAAAAAATTAGTAGCTTGAGGAACTAATAAACATCCAGTATTTGAGCTTACACTAGGATCATCAGTTATTACGAAATCAGGATTAATAGTTCCTATATAACTTCCAAAAGCTTGATTTTGAATAAGATTTGAGCATGCTTCTATTAAGTGACTACAAGTATCAACTACGTTAACTTGAATTCTAAACTCTACAACAGGATCGTTTTCTTCAATTAAATAGTCTTCAACTGACAGTATAAGTTCACGAGTGGTAGCATTATAACTCACAGGATTTACACCTGCAGGTAGATCTAACCCTGCAGGATAATCAAAAACTGTATTTATAGGAAGGACATCTCTAATAGTAAATTCTCTACCATCATCATTCCCTACATTTTCAAAGGAAATTACATAATTAAGTTCTTGTCCTAAATTGACTACCTGATCACTAATATCGTTTCCAAATTCATCTTCTACTAATTTTGTTAAGACTATTTTTGGCTCTATAATCTCTACAGCAAACGCGAAAAAATACTGCAAGAAGAAATCTCTATCTGTCGTAAGACTCATTATCGCAGAAGTATCTCCATTTGCTATTACAGTATTGCCTGGATTAGGCACCCGTATTACTCCTGTATCAAACCCCAAGGTGTTGGAACTGTTAGGTATTCTATTATCCACAGGTTGAGCATCAAGCTGAGTTACTAGGCTCCTAAAGAAATTACCTACAGGTCTATCTGTTGATGAGAGGTCAGTTCCATTAAGGCTCATTCTATCGCCGTTAAGTGACACATCACCTTCTAATGTTGCAAAAGCCAAGTTTGCTCTTACAGGCTGAGGAGCTGGTAACGTACGAAAACCATCAATATCAATATCTACGGCTGCTTGATTTCTAAATATTGCACTAAAACCATCAAAACTAGTAATAGATTTACTTGGTAAGGTGGGATCTTCATAAACAATAAACAATGACCATCCAGCCGTATATCCATTTCTATTACGTGGCGTGGCATCATTACCTACCCCTGTTTTAGTAGCAACATTTGCCACCGTATAATACCCTAGGTTCGAAGGGAAAGATTGCACAATACCTGTCACATCTGCGACACAAGCATACGGAAAAGCCGAATTGAGGTCTGTACTCTCATCTCTATAAATGAGATCTCCAATTATATCTATATAGCCACCTGAGGGTCCTTTAAATTTTACCTGTCTAACGGTATCATCGCTCGTATTATCTTCTGGTTCTACAGCTCCCCAATAGAGTGTTGCTTCTCGGATTACGTAACAATTAGGGTTAGGAATAACAAGTTCTGCACTTGAGGAGTTGAACGTAGAACTATCATCATCAATATCAATATTGAGCATATTGACAAAGGCATTATTTCCTATATCAGTATTTACAGGATCATTACTTGGTCCTAAGACAGTGTTTCCAATAGTAAGTATATCTCCTTTTAAATCTTCATCAAATCTAGGCGTAAAAGGAACTAGGTTTTGAGCAAAAGCTTGAAAGCTCATAGTGCTCAAAATCAGTAAGAGTAGTACTCTATAAAA
The DNA here is from genome assembly GCA_937124495.1 of uncultured Dokdonia sp. Classification (GTDB taxonomy): domain Bacteria; phylum Bacteroidota; class Bacteroidia; order Flavobacteriales; family Flavobacteriaceae; genus Dokdonia. The sequence goes on from CAKZKZ010000540.1 coordinate 4,527, forward strand.
ATTAGCGGTATTCATAATCAGTTTGATTTGGGGGGAATCATAACTAAAAAAAATTATGTTCAGGTTCTACATTGTTAATTCTCTATTTTTATAATTGACATTTTTGATGCATATGAAGCATTATTTTGATTGTTTAATTTCTTATTTGCGCTTTGTAAAGAAGTTGTTTTATCTGAATATATATAATACTTACTCGTATTAATATCATAAAAGAAATTTACATTAGAATAACCCGAAGCAATAACTTTCTTGACAAATTCATCTCTTTCAATAGTATTTCCGTGAACTGCTAATACTATATAATAGGCGTTATCTGTATTTTCAACATTTTTCAAAATTTGAATATTATTACTTCTTTCTTCTCCAAAGTCAAAATCTTCTACTTTATATGGCACACTACTTAATGGTGTATTTTGCTTTAAAATAGCAAGCGCAGCCTGATCTTTTTTATACCTATCGTCTTCATCATCAAAAATGGCTCGTTTAATTCTTCTTGATCGCTCAAATTGAGTAGCTATTTTAATACTTTCAAGAAGAGATATTGCCGATATTTTTGCATTTTTCGTCTCTTCACGTTGCTTTTTTAGAGATGTAATCGCATCTCTGAAATATTGATTAGTTTTATCATTACCTCGTACTTTTTTAACTCTTTTGGTATATACGCCTTCTAATTCTTCAATTTTTTCATTTTGTTTCTTAAGAGTTTCATCTAGTTCTAGCTTCAGTGATTCTATCTTCGCATTTTCCTGAGAAACACTCTTAAAAGGTCTTGGTTCTACAAATATTCCTTGTTCGCTAAGATCATTTTCATTCTTGAGATCGGCCAGGTCTTTATCTTTACTATTTACAGCTATTGTAAGACTTTCTAAAAGGCTGCTTTGAGAGCTTTGTAATGCTTTTGTTTGAGTTGTTAATGTTTGAAGTGAGCGCCCTAATTCATCGTTAAGAATTGGAATATCAGTTTTTTCTTCGACATCTTCTTTTTCTATTTCTATTGCGGCAAGTCTAGCTTGCTCTTCAGCTTCCAAACGTGCTTGTTCTTCGGCTGCTTCCTTAGCTACTGCTTCTGCATCTATTCTTGCTTGCTCTTCTGCTTCCAAACGTGCTTGTTCTGCTGCGGCAAGTCGCGCTTCCTCTTCTGCTGCTTCCTTAGCTACTGCTTCTGCGGCTATCCTTGCTTGCTCTTCTGCTTCCAAGCGTGCTTGTTCTATTGCGGCAAGTCGGGCCTGCTCTTCGGCTGCTTCCTTAGCTATCGCTTCTGCGGCTATTCTTGATTGCTCTTCAGCTTCCAAACGTGCTTGTTCTGCTGCGGCAAGTCGCGCTTGTTCTTCGGCTGCTTTCTTAGTTATTGCTTCTGCGGCTATTCTTGATTGCTCTTGAGCTTCCAAACGTGCTTGTTCTGCAGCGGCAAGTCGAGTTTGTTCTTCGACTGCTTTCTTAGCTATTGCTTCTGCCTCTATTCTTGCTTGCTCTTCTGCTTCCAAACGCGCTTGTTCTACTACAATAGTTTGTTCTTGCTCTCTAATTTGTTGTTCAGAAGAACTTTCGACAACTTCTGATCCGACGTTGTTAGATGGTAAAGTACTCTCTGCAGGTTTTGCTGGTTCTTTTGTTTTGTTTCGCGCTAAGCGGTTACGTCTACTATTAGAATTTTTTCTTTTCTTTTCAAAGTTTAAAAGCCCTGTAATTTTTTCTTGTCTAAAACTAGAAGCATCCTGTGTTGGAAGTATGAATGCTAGTGTTAACTCATGTGAAGATCCTAAATCAAGTAAATTGCCTAAAGATTTTTCATAATTATATTCTAATGCAATTTTTGAAGTAATATTAAAACCAGCACCTGCAGAGCCTCCATAAAGTGTGTTGTAACCACCTTGTATCCAAAACCCTTTAGGCACTCTAAGCATAACTGTACCAGAGTAAATTGTAGTCTCTTCTTGAAATTCGGCACGTCCTAATGCAGAAAATTTACTATTATCAAAAAAGCCATAAGAATCGATATAACCTGAATACATTAAATGTCCCTGAATACCTCTTTGCGTCTGCTCTTTTAATATCTGTGAAGTACTCACATCGTAGCTTACTAAATTATTTATAGTTAATCCAACATCTATAAAACCAGTTCCATAATTTATTCCAGGACTTATGGTCGTTATTAGGTTAGAAGGCAAGTTATTAAGTAAGGGATCTGTAACTGTTGTCACTACCCTATTCATATTAATACTACTATTATACGCCAACAAATTGAGGCCAAAAGTTAGATTGCTTTCTGGTGCGAGTTGCGCATTGTATGCAAAATTTACGATACCTCCAAAAGTAGTAAACACTCCAAAGTTTCTTTGAAAGAGACCTAGTCCTGCTCCAATTTTTTCAGAGAATCGGCCAGAAAAACTTGCTAAATATGTTTCTGGAGCATCTCCTATTTGAAAAAATTCACGTTTATTATTAATTGTAAGATGCCTATAATCTTCTCTCGCATAGCTTAA
>CAKZKZ010000541.1 GCA_937124495.1 uncultured Dokdonia sp.
ATAATGACTCGTAAAAGACTTAATATCATTATAGGGGGTTGCTGGCGGAATGGTATAATTAGATCCTTGTAATGGAAAATTAATCGTCGCATATTTCACACGATAATCCGTATGAAAAAGGTCTTCACTACTGAGGTATTCATCTTTTATTTCAAAATTTAAACTACTTAATCTTTTTCCTCTCCTATCTACTAGGGAATACTGAAGAACTTCAGATTCTGCATCATAAAAAAGAGGGTGTTGAATACGAGAGACTGAACTTATATTCATAATATGTGTATCCTCTTTGACAATAGCTTCTACTAATTGTGATCTATTATTTTTGGTGAAATTAACCTCAACAGATTTTGACAATACAACAAGATCTTCATCAACAAATGCTTCTTTTAAAGATTTTGCTTGACTACTATTTTCTTCTGTAGGTTCATCCCTACGTTGCGCATTGAGAAGCATACTACAAAAAAGAAAAACAATAAACGCAACATTTTTATTCATAAAACTATGGTTAAGACTTTTATAATATTTTTGAAAAATAGTGATTTTTTATTCAATCAAACTCCATTTATATATAGGAATTTTGCCTTGAGTTTAGAAAACCATAAAGTTTGACTTGCATTACCCGTCAGAAGTAGTCATATTTTATAATTTAATCTAAAATAGACTTTTATACGCTTTCGCGAAAGCGTATACATCCTGATTCTTATCTAAAATTGACAGAAACAAAAAAAGGATCATTACTATATAATGATCCTTTTTTACTAATTATTTCTAAAATGATATTTACTTACTCAAATACATTTTACGTCTTGAATATAGATCGTAAAAAGCATCATCTCTAAGATTTTCTATAAATAAAATACTCTCACCTGTACTCTTCATTTCTGGTACTAACTTCTTATCAACATTAGGAAACTTATTAAAAGAGAATACCGGTTGCTTTATAGCGTATCCATCTAGTTGAGGATTGAAGTTAAAGTCTTTTACTTTCTTCTCTCCTAACATCACTTTTGTAGCATAGTTTACATACGGCTCTTTGTATGCTTTTGCAATAAAAGGCACTGTACGAGACGCACGAGGGTTTGCTTCTATGATGTATACTTTATCATCTTTAACAGCAAACTGTATATTTATAAGCCCTACAGTATCTAACGCTAACGCTATTTTACGGGTATGATCTTTTATTTGCTCTAAAACTAGATCTCCAAGATTAAATGGAGGTAATGTTGCATTAGAATCTCCAGAGTGAATACCACAAGGTTCTATATGCTCCATAATCCCTATGATGTATACATCTTCTCCGTCACAAATAGCATCTGCCTCTGCTTCTATAGCACCGTCTAAGTAATGATCTAATAATAATTTGTTATTAGGAATCTTACGTAATAAGTCTACAACGTGTTTTTCTAACTCATCCTTATTGATAACGATTTTCATTCCTTGCCCTCCTAATACATACGATGGACGCACTAATATTGGGAAGTCTAGTTTATCTGCTACTGCCAGTGCTTCGTCTGCAGTTTCTGCAACATCAAATTCTGGATATGGAATATTAAGATCTTTAAGTAAAGTTGAGAAACTACCTCTATCTTCTGCTAAATCTAGCGCTTGATAACTTGTTCCTATCACCTTTATACCGTAACGATCTAGCTTTTCTGCAAGTTTTAGAGCGGTTTGCCCTCCTAATTGCACGATAACTCCTTCTGGTTTTTCGTGGCGGATAATATCATAGATATGTTCCCAAAAAACTGGTTCGAAGTATAACTTATCTGCGGTATCAAAATCTGTAGATACCGTTTCTGGATTACAATTAATCATAATGGTTTCATAACCACATTCAGCAGCAGCAAGTACACCGTGCACACAACAGTAATCAAATTCGATTCCTTGTCCTATACGGTTAGGTCCAGAACCTAATACAATAATTTTCTTCTTTTCAGAAACAACACTTTCGTTTGATGAAAATCTCTTTCCATCTGCCGTTTCCATTTCACTTTCAAACGTAGAATAGAAATAAGGTGTTTGTGCCACAAATTCGGCAGCACACGTATCTACCAGTTTATAAACTCTATTGATCCCTAACTCATCTCTTTTATTATATACTTGACTTTCTAAACATTCAAGCATGTGTGCGATTTGTCGATCTGCAAAACCACGTTGCTTTGCTTCTAGCATCAGGTCTCGTGGAAGCGTATCTATTGTATATGTAGAGATTTCTTTCTCCATCGTATATAGTTCTTCATATTGTTTTAAGAACCACATGTCAATTTTTGTGATCTCATGAATACGACTTAATGGAATTCCCATCTGGATAGCATCATAAATCACAAAAACACGATCCCAACTTGCATAGGTTAATTTTTCTATGATTTGGTCATAATTCTTATATCCTTTTCCATCAGCTCCTAATCCGTTACGCTTAATCTCTAAAGACTGTGTCGCTTTATGAAGTGCTTCTTGGAAAGAACGTCCTATTCCCATTACTTCTCCTACAGATTTCATCTGAAGACCTAGTTGACGATCACTTCCTTCAAATTTATCAAAGTTCCAACGAGGTATTTTTACAATTACATAATCTAGTGTTGGCTCAAAAAGTGCCGATGTAGATTTTGTAATTTGGTTTTGAAGTTCATCAAGATTGTATCCTATAGCAAGCTTGGTTGCTATTTTAGCAATCGGATATCCTGTTGCTTTTGATGCTAATGCAGATGATCTAGATACCCTTGGGTTAATTTCGATCGCAATAATTTCTTCTTCATTATCAGGGTTTACAGCAAACTGAACATTACAACCTCCTGCAAAATCACCAATACTACGCATCATATGGATGGCCAAATCACGCATTTTCTGATAAGTAACATCAGATAAAGTCATGGCAGGAGCTACGGTAATAGAATCTCCTGTATGAATTCCCATAGGATCCATATTTTCTATAGCACAAATGATAACAACATTATCATTTGCATCTCTTAACAATTCAAGCTCATATTCTTTCCAGCCTATCAAGGCTTTATCAATCATCACCTCGTGTACAGGAGACACTTCAAGGCCGTGAGATAAAAGTTTATCAAAATCTTCCTCCTTATATACAAAGGAAGCACCTGCACCTCCTAGTGTAAATGAAGAACGTATCACAAGCGGAAAGCCAAATTCCTGAGCAATCTCCTTTCCTGATAAAAAAGAGTTTGCACTCGCTTGTGGTGCCATAGGCACTCCTATTTCTCGCATCAAGTTTTTAAACTGATCTCTATCTTCTGTAATATTAATCGCATCTATATCAACACCAATAAGCTCAACATCAAAATCTTTCCAAATTCCTTTTTCGTCAGCTTCAATACAAAGGTTCAGCGCTGTTTGACCTCCCATAGTAGGAAGTACTGCATCAATATGCGGGTGTTCTTTTAATATCTGAACAATAGACTTTGTGTTCAATGGCAATAAATACACATGATCCGCCATTGTCGGATCTGTCATGATAGTTGCTGGGTTTGAATTAATAAGAATAGTTTCGATTCCGTCTTCTCTTAAAGAACGTAATGATTGTGATCCAGCATAATCAAATTCGCACGCTTGACCAATGACAATAGGTCCTGAACCTATAAGAAGAATTGATTTTAATTTATTATTTTTTGGCATATCAATGAAAAAAATTTCTATTGGGTATAAAATATGGACTTACAGGGTATAAAAAAAGGTGTTACTTAAAAAAAAGTAACACCCTTATTTTGATATTAAAATATCATTATTTTTTGTGACGAGTTTCTGAAGAAACGCTTATTTTCTTTCTACCTTTTGCACGGCGTCTAGCTAATACTTTACGGCCATTTGCTGAAGCCATACGCTCTCTGAAACCATGTTTGTTTCTTCTTTTCCTTTTTGACGGTTGAAACGTTCT
>CAKZKZ010000542.1 GCA_937124495.1 uncultured Dokdonia sp.
TAAGTCTTCTTTGAGTCTAAATACTTTTTTATTTTCAAGTACCCAACGTATGGTACTATTGGGATCCAATAGGTTTCCAAAAATTCTAGCCCCAGTTGGACAAGCTTCTACACAAGCAGGATTCTTTCCTTTACGAGTACGCTGTACACAGAAAGTACATTTCTCCATGACTCCTTTTTTACGTACTCTATTTCCTAAATAATGTTGGTTTTTATTAATTTCATTTTCTGGAACTTCTGGCTTGCTCCAATTAAATCTTCTTCCATCATAAGGACAGGCAGCCATACAATAACGACACCCTACACACCAATCATAATCTATCACAACGAGTCCATCATCTTCTTTCCAAGTTGCTTGAACTGGGCACACTTCTACACAAGGAGGATTATCGCAATGAAAACACTGTGTTCCCATATAGAAATGATCTTCTGCTGGTACTTCATGATAATAATTATCATCAGCCTCATCAAATTTAAACCCTTTCCCATCTTTCATCTCGTGTATACGTATGTATTGCATTTCAGAATTACGATCTTGGTTATTCTCCTCGACACACGCACTCACACAATTCATATATCCTTGGCACTTCGAGATATTAAAGGCATATCCAAAAAGCACATCCTCTGCTGCATTTTCTGCAGTCATACTAATATTCTTACCCGTTTTTAATTCATACGAACGCATAAGCCTGTTGATAGTACCTTGCTTTTCATCATCAGACATCAGTTTATAGTTTCCTTTAAACTGCTCTTCCCAATCTATTTGAGATTTTTCCTTAGTGTCACTATCTACTATTCCGCTACACGATGTACTAACAGCACCTGCGCCAATAAGAAGACTAGCGGTTAATTTTTTAAAAGCAGTTCTTCGATCCATCTTCACATCAAAAACCTGATCAAAACCATCTTTGTGTCGCTCTTCACCTATAGATGCATTAATGGCAGCCTCATAAAACTCCTCAGGACTTAATTCTGGTTCTTTTTCTTCTTGTTTATGACTACCACAACCTCCCGTTGTACTTCCACAACCACAAGAACTAGATGATTCCTTTTTCTTGTTTAGACCTAGGTCTAGAGTATACCACTTCTTATTATCGCTCATACCTTTTATATTAATGATCTAAACCTTCTTTACGTTCTTTAGCTTTCTGGGTGTTAAACTGTACTGGCCATCTCTTTTCAAAACTAGGATTATGGGGATTATGACAATTCACACACGTCATAGATGCCCTAGGAGGCGCCCATCCTGCTACTTTTTTACCGTGAGCACCACCTTTCCAATCTTCAAATTGACTGGAATGGCATTGAGCACAAACCTTATAACTTAGGTTCAAATCAATACTTTGATCAGTTAAACTTCTCAGGGTATTCATATCAGATCCATTATGACACGTCGTACAATTCATGATCTCACTATTCGCATGATGCAACTTTATGTCCCAGTGCGCTTTTGGAAGTTCTAAATCCTTCATCTGAGCTAGAGGCTTGCTATGACACTCTATACACGCAAATGATTTTATCTGTCCTTTACGCTCAGGTATTAGGAATGTGTGCTCACCTTCAGTAACTGTAATTAACTCTGTATCTGCTAGTAACTCATCAGATGTCAGCGTACCGTGATATGGTTTTTCTTCTTCTTCTATTTTCTCAGAAAGAGAATGATATCCTCCTTCTTCTTTACAAGAGTACATCACCATAATAAGTAGGATGACTACAAAATATGCTAGGTTTTTATTCTTCATCTGTACTATTAAATTGTCTTAGAAACGTGCTTACATCTATTTTAGGCTGTTCATTTGTCTTAGGTAAATGACATTGTCTACAGTTAATACGTTCAGGGTGTGTGACTCTTATCTCTTTCGGTGCGCTTGGTCCAGCATGACAAGAAACACAACTTTCTCTCATCTGTAATGGATGCGGTATCATAGGCGGACTCCCAAGCATTTCATTGTTTATCCCCTCACCTACTGCGGGTGGTTCCGCTTTCGCGAAAGCGCACTCTTTAAATGTATTATTTGTATTCTTAGTAACGTGACACTGACGACAGTTTACCATTTCGGGATGTGGTGTCACTGGTGCATAGGCATTGAATTTTTCTACAAAACCACCACTTTGATGGCATTGTATACAGGTATTCCCT
>CAKZKZ010000543.1 GCA_937124495.1 uncultured Dokdonia sp.
TAATCCGCCAGCTCCTAACAATAAAGCTTCGAGTCGAAAAGGTTCTTGCGCACACTTTCTAATAACACTAAAATCAATATGCGCTGCTAGTGATTGAAATGAAGGTCCGTTTACTTTAGTTCCAAAAGCACGCATCAACATAATGAATAAAACACCTTCCCAATCATTCTTAGATTGTATGAGTATCTCTTGTATGGCCTCTGTTTTACGTTGCAAACGCTCTAGGTACAAACGCTCTTGCCAATGATTCCAGATGTGATCAGGAATCTCAGGCAATGATGCCTCGCAATTAATCCATTTTTTAGATTGATTCTCAAAAAGCTTCGTATAATTACCTAAAGCTTCTTGGGCGACATGATCTTTAAGTTGTAATGTTGGAAGCGGTGTATTGTCACTTCTATAAACATCTATATCATGTTCCCATACTACGTGAAGAATCACATTATCATAAGCAGTATCTGTTTCATGACCATGCGCATACCAATCTGATGACTTGATATGAATCTCTACATTTCCCGCCCACTCTTGATCTCCTATATAAAGGCGTGCATTAAAAAAATCAGGTCCAGCCAGATGATTGTGCTCCCCTAATGAATGAATCGTTATAGCAGTATTTGTTGTTGTTTTTGCTTTCGCGAAAGCAAACTTTTTATATTTCCATAAATAATGCAAAAAATCTTCACGCATCTTGTGAAGATACGTGAAAATATTATTTCAAAACAACAGAAAACTGGATGTATTTATAAGATAAATAACAACTTATATAGCACTTATAATATCATGTTTTGTAATAATATGATATTTATTATCTCCAAGATCAACTAATACTGCATTATTTTCTTTGGTAATGAGTTTAGAAACTTCTGCTATAGGTGCTTTACGGTTTACAATAGGATATTGAGCTCCCATCACATCTTTGATAGGTGTATCTGCGATATTTTGATCTGCCATATAAGCTCTAAATAAATCAGCTTCATCCACACTTCCTACAAAACCACTTATATCTTCTACTGGAATTTGTGATATCTTATAATCTCGCATACGCTCAATAGCATGAGAAACAAGCTCTTCTGTTTTTACCGTAATTAAAGGCTTATCTATATGATTTTTAATAAGATCTTCTGCTACAGTAACATCTTCTTCTAGAAAACCACGTTCACGCATCCAATCATCATTAAACATCTTTCCGACATAACGACTTCCGTGATCATGAAATAATACCACAACAACATCTTCAGGTTTAAAATGTTTTTTAAGTTGAAGTAACCCCTTTACAGCAGATCCTGCTGAATTCCCTAAAAACATACCTTCTTCTTTCGCAAGACGTCTCGTATATACTGCTGCATCTTTATCGGTTACCTTGGTAAAGCCATCAATAATAGAAAAGTCAACATTTTCTGGAAGAATATCTTCTCCTATTCCTTCTGTAATATATGGGTATACTTCGTTTTCATCAAAAACACCAGTCTCATGATATTTCTTAAACACAGAACCATAGGTATCTACTCCCCATACTTTTACATCAGGGTTTTGCTCTTTTAGGTATTTACCTACACCGCTTATGGTTCCTCCTGTTCCAACTCCTACAATAAAATGTGTTATTTTCCCTTCAGTTTGTTCCCAAATTTCAGGCCCCGTACTTTGATAATGCGCTTTTGCATTACTAGGATTATCATACTGATTTACATACCAACTATTAGGTGTTTCTTCAGACAATCTTTTTGATGTAGAGTAATACGATCTTGGATCATCTGGCTCTACATTTGTAGGACATACAACAACTTCACTTCCTACAGCACGCAGAATATCCATTTTTTCTTTGGATTGTTTATCTGATATTACACATACCATCTTATACCCTTTTATAATAGCGGCAAGTGCAAGTCCCATTCCTGTATTCCCCGAAGTTCCTTCTATAATGGTCCCTCCAGGCTGCAAACGTCCATCTGCCTCTGCGTCTTCTATCATCTGTAAAGCCATGCGATCTTTTACAGAATTCCCTGGGTTAAAGGTTTCATATTTGGCTAGGACAAGACAAGGTAATTCTGCCGTGAGCACATTCATTTTTACCATAGGTGTATTTCCTATAGTTCCTAATATATTTTCAGCGTAATCCATACAGGTTTTTTGAGATTGCAAAGATACTTAGTACATCTTGAAATTAGAATTAAAAGCGTATAAAACTCTATGACATAAAAAACCCTGTATACTTGATAAGTACACAGGGTTAAAAGAGTCTTATTAAACTCTAATTTCTATTTAGCAATATTTACCGCTCTAGTTTCTCGTATGACCGTTACTTTTACTTGACCAGGATAGGTCATATCTGTTTGAATTTTCTGGGAAATTTCAAAAGAAAGCGCTGCTGCTTTTTCATCATTTACTTTTTCGCTTTCTACAATCACACGAAGCTCTCTTCCTGCTTGTATAGCGTATGCTTTCTTAACTCCACTAAAACCAAAAGCAATATCTTCTAAATCTTTAAGACGTTGTATATATGAATCTAATACTTGACGTCTAGCGCCAGGACGAGCACCGCTTATAGCATCACATACCTGAACGATAGGTGATAACAGTGAAGTCAAGAT
>CAKZKZ010000544.1 GCA_937124495.1 uncultured Dokdonia sp.
TATTGTCATAACTTAGTATTGCAGTAAACTCTTCTATTTCACCTTCAAAATCTTCTTCTAAAAATAAGATACGACTAGGGTTTCCGTTACTGTCATATTCTAATATTTCTCCTACTTCAAAAGCATCATAAGGAGATTGGTATAATTCACTTGTATTCAAAGGATCTCCTTCTCCTGTTACCGTAGCTAGTTCATCATTTTCATATACAAAAAAGCTAGTTTCTTCACCATCAGAAACTGTTGTTAATCTATCATCACCATCATAAGTTGCTTGAAGAGCTATATTTTCTTCACCCGATTGAGCAGATTGTGTTGTGATGCTTTCTATTAATCGTACAGGTACTGACCCATTCACGTCCATAAAATCATCAGTTACTGAATCATCATCAGAACCACAACTTACCATTAAGCTAATACTAGCTAAAGGAATAAAAAATGCAAATTTGAATATTCTTTTCATTATCAATTTAAATTAGTTAAGCCGGCGAAAATATTAAAATACATCTACTTACAAAACTAATACTATGTTAATTAACAATGATTTTTTCACCTACTCCTTCTTCAAAATCTTAGCCTTATTCTTTAAGCCATTTACCGTGATAGAAGGATCTCCATATAATTCAAGTGTAGCAGTATCTTGAGCATATAATGTGATAACTTCTTTTACGTTCATATACGCATCTGAAGAGTCAGAAAGGGTGATATCTGCAGTAGTAAGCAGCACTTCTTTTGCGCTTAATTTTGCGCTTCCACTGAGCGTGAGTTTTGAGGCGTTTACGGTTCCGTCTAGCGTTAACTTTGAGGTGTCACTCAATTGTGATTCCAGTGTATCTACTAAGGCATACATTTTTAAAGTAGCTCTACCATCTAAGGTAATTTTACTACTTGGCGTCTTTGTTTTAAGCGTGCCATCGGCATCACTGAATAATTCGATATGAATAGCTTCTGTATAGTCCAAATCAAGATCAAACTTTGACCCTTTTCCAGCCGTGAGAAGTAGACTTGCTCCTTTTATCAATCTATCTGCTTTTATACTCGCTTCATTATTCAAATGTATTTCAGCAATGTTAGAAACAGTCAGTATAATTTCAAGTCTTTTCTTTTTTACAATACGATGCGTTCCAGTTATTTTAAGAGTATTATTCTCTACTCGAAACGTAATAACCTCTATCAAGTTATCATCTGTCTCTATCGCATATTGATTTGTACTTCCTTGACGTAATTCAATATCAAAATCACCATCAATATCAATACGATCAAAAGGATCTGTGAGTGCTACCTCTTCTAAAGTAATAATCCCAGATCCTTTAATCTTAGGTAATTGTTGCCCAAGCATACACGTGCTTACAAGAAGTAAGGTAATGATATACAGTTTTTTCATGATATTTATAGCGTATAGGTTATTATGGAAGGGTAAAAAACGATTTTATTTTCCAGGGAAATTAGCTTTGCGCTTTTCTAAAAAAGCATTGGTTCCTTCTTTAAAATCTTCGGTACCAAAACAGGCACCAAAAGCTTCTATCTCCTCTTTAAATCCGTCGACTCCGTCTACAAAACCTGCATTAATCGCTTTAATTCCTGCAGCAATCGCTACCGACGAATTGCGCATCATCTTACCTGCTATTTTTTGAGCTAATGGTAGTAATTCTTCTTGAGGAACGACATGATTCACGAGTCCATAATTTAAGGCTGTATTTGCATCAATCATTCCTGCAGTCATAATCATCTCCATAGCGCGCCCTTTTCCAATCAATTGTGGTAAACGCTGTGTTCCTCCATACCCAGGAATCACTCCTAAAGATACTTCTGGCAGTCCCATACGTGCATTATCACTAGCGAGTCTAAAATGTGCTGCCATGGCAAGCTCTAAACCTCCCCCTAATGCAAATCCGTTTACAGCGGCAATCACTG
>CAKZKZ010000545.1 GCA_937124495.1 uncultured Dokdonia sp.
CCATAGGAGTCTTATCTTCAAAAATACGGCTCGTAGTATCTCCATGTAAAGAATTACGTAAGATCACATAATAGTAATTGTATAAAGTTCCTTGTAATTGGATACCTAAAAATGCGATGATAGCATACGCAATATGACCTTCTGTAATAATACTTATAGCTGCAATAATGAATATATTCAATAGAATATCTGCTACAGAATCTAAATACCGACCTGTATAGGAGGGGGTGTTTTTTAATCTAGCAAGTTCGCCATCAGCAGCATCCAAAATAGATTTTAAAATGAGAAAGAACCCTGCCCACCAATAGTGTTCTTTTAATATAAAAACAATTCCTATACTTCCTGAAATGATAAAACCTATAGTCACATGGATAGGAGTTACTTTTGTGTTTTTAAGAGCAGAAGCAATAATTCTTGCGATAGGCCTCCCATAATCAGAGAGGTCTAAAAATGCATATTTATCTGGTAGCTTTGACATGTTATACGTTGACTTATTTGATCAAAAATGAACTTTAATTCGAGATGTGTTTTGAAAATAAATGGGATGAACAGATAAATTCTTTTAATGTTCATATTTTCCCTAAAGTCAGGATTGAAAATTTTGTCAAAATCACCTTAAATAGATAGGTCGTTATTGATGAAATAAGTCAAAACATACGATATGTTATTTAATGACAAATTTAATCTTTTTAAAGACAAAATGGTATTCTAATGTTGTTTTGTATTGGCGTATTTTAAGGCTTTTAATGAGTTTAAATTCAGTGTTTGTGGTCTGTGTTTATGTTGTGCGTTTGTGTACATTAATGCCTTAAATTATCTGAAATAGGGCGCCTTTTGTTTTTTTAATACAGGGCATACACTACCTTTTTAGAATATTAATTTAAAAACATTTTATATTATGTTAAACACCATTTCACATTTAGGAACTACTTTAAGTAAAAAAGAACAAGAGGTTATTAGTGGAGGATTTAATAGAGGTCGTTGTAATAGAAACTCTGATTGTTATTGTGAATTTATAGGTCCTGGTGACACGTATTGCGGAAGTAATGGATATTGCCAATTCTGGTAGACTTCCATATACTATCTAGAAATAGAAAAATAGATAAGTTTTAAAACTTGTCTATTTTTCTATTTTTTAGAATTTTTGATTTTCTCTTTTTAAGATTTGACACCTTACATGCTTGCATCGAAATAATGCATTTACATATCTCTAAACCTTCTTGTAGAGTCATAAGGTGCATCAGTATCTACCTGTTTTTTTCTATTCTTAGGTTCGTAAGTTTGTAAGGTAGTAGCATCCCAGAGGGGAATACCTAAGAATTCTGAAATGGTCTTTGCGTCTTCTTGTATCATTTCATATTTCGCATGATCAATCACATTATACCGTGTGGCATCTTCAAAAACAAAATTCAATTCGTAACTGGTATAACTACTATTTTTTGTTCTCACACGTTCCTGTACAATCTGTAATGCACCAATAGTATCTAGCTTGATATGATTTTTAGTACTGGTATGATGAAGACTATTCACAGGTTTTTTAAAGCTCTTATAGAAATAACCTAATCGTTTGTCTAGTACAATAGGGCGGAGGTGTATATACAGTAAATACAGCCCTACTGCTGGAAAAATAAAAATGAATGCAAAAGCATATTTAAAACCTCCTTCTACATCAAAGAAACCGACACTAAAAAAAACAGCAATAAACAACGTAGGCATTAGTGTAAAGGCCAAAGCAAATAATAATCCTCCAGTAGAACCTTTGTAATGCAATTCTGAAGAAGACACTTTTTTTAAAGTACGTGTTTTAAAATTAGATCCTCCACTTGCTTGTGGGTGCCAAGCAGTTTTTTGTGCTAATGGATCCTCAAAAGCAGATGAATCAAAAGGCTCTGATTGTAGGCCTTTTTTAATTTTTTCTATGAAACTTTTTAATCCCATATTGTCTTATTTACTTTATACTTTTTCTTTTAAATAGTGTCCTGTGTATGATTTTTTATTTTTAGCTACTTCTTCTGGGGTTCCTTGTGCCATAATAGTTCCACCATTTTTTCCTCCTGTCAACCCAAGATCAATGACATAATCGGCACATTTTACAAGATCCATATTGTGTTCTACCACAATGATACTATGTCCTTTTTCAATTAAAGCTTCAAAAGAGGCGATGAGTTTTTTGATATCATGAAAGTGTAACCCAGTGGTAGGCTCATCAAATATAAATAACGCTTTATCTTTTGTTGTTCCTTTGACAAGAAACGTCGCTAGTTTGATACGTTGTGCTTCTCCTCCAGATAAGGTAGAAGAGCTTTGTCCTAGTGTGACGTATCCTAAACCTACATCTTGTAATGGTTTTAACTTACGGGTGATTTTTGCTTCGTTGTGTTCAGAAAAGAAAGCAACAGCATCATCTATAGTCATAGTGAGAATATCGTCAATATTCTTATCGTTGAATTTTACTTCGAGGACTTCTTTTTTGAAACGTTTTCCTTTACAGTTTTCACACTCTAAGTGAACATCTGCCATAAATTGCATTTCAATAGTCACTTCACCTTCACCTTTACAGGTCTCACAACGCCCTCCGTCTACATTAAAAGAAAAATGCTTGGTTTTATAATTACGTATTTTACTTAGCTGCTGTTTTTCGTATAACTTACGGATATCATCATAGGCTTTTATATAGGTTACAGGATTAGATCGGGATGATCTTCCTATTGGATTTTGATCAACAAACTCTACAGTTTTTACAGTATCAAATTTCCCTTTAATTTCTGTAAACTGACCAGCTTTTTGTCCATAACCACCTACTTCTTTCAATAAAGCCGGATATAGAAGTTTACGAACCAAGGTGCTTTTTCCACTACCAGAAACCCCAGTCACTGCTGTAAAAGCGCCTAAAGGAAATCGGACATCAATATTTTTTAAATTGTTTTCTCTGGCACCTATGATATCTACATGAAAATCAGTTTTTCTTCGTGTTGAAGGAACTGTAATTTCTTTAGAGCCATTTAAATAATCAGCTGTTAGAGAATCACTGCTAAGAATATTTTGATAACTTCCTGTAGCGACAACGTGCCCACCAAAAGTTCCAGCTTCAGGACCGATGTCTATAATCTCATCGGCGGCTTTCATAATGTCTTCATCATGTTCAACAACAATGACGGTATTCCCAAGATCTCGAAGTGATTTAAGAACGTCTATGAGTTTTTCTGTGTCTTTTGGGTGCAGCCCTATACTTGGTTCATCTAAGATATACATAGACCCTACAAGACTACTTCCTAGTGACGTAGCAAGGTTAATGCGTTGTGA
>CAKZKZ010000546.1 GCA_937124495.1 uncultured Dokdonia sp.
CTACAAAAGCAGTTCCGTATGAAGTGATCTTTCGAGTGCCTACAATACTAATTATTTTACGTTGTTTGAGTTGTATATCCCCTCTTTGAAAAAGAATGACAGGACCATCAATACAATGTTTTAATCGTTGCGGATAGTCATCATCCGTATAACAGCTATAGATAATATTATGTGTTTTGATGTGCTCTAATTCTGCTTTCGCGAAAGCGGTATGCTTCTCATCCCAAAAGGACTGTAATTTATGTTCTCCTATTCCTTCTACCTTAAGTAAATGTCCTTTTTTTTGTTTTAAAACTGCTTCGGCACTTCCAAAATGCTGAATCAGCTTTTTAATACTTCCGTCTCCCAAATGAGGAATATGTTGTAGCGTAAGCAGCGAAAGGAATTCGGTTTCAGTCATATAAGGGTGCTATTAAAACACAAGAAACAACTTTTATCATTGGAATAAAACCTCTTTTATTACTTTCTGTTCAATCATTCTATTTTTTAATTTCAAGGATGTTCTCAGAGCAAAACACAGTTAATCAAGCGGTCACATCTTCATTTCATTTTTGTTAATAAAATATCACGACCACTGTTTGCATCCTTTCAAAAAAAAGTATCTTTATTTTATGCAATTAGACCAATACATAAGTGACCTTTTATACCGTTATGAGTGTGTGATCGTACCAGGTTTTGGTGCGTTTTTAACTCAGTATCAGCCTGCTATTATTCATGATAGCACGCACGCTTTTTATCCGCCAAAGAAAAAACTTTCTTTCAATGCGCAACTTACAGATACCGATGGTTTACTGGCGAACTATATTGCAAAAAAAGAAATGATTCCTCACGAAGATGCAAATACTAAAATTGCATCGTATGTACGTTTTATATTTGATGGCTTACATAAAGGATCTGCTATGGAGTTTAAGAGTATAGGTTCTTTTAAATTAAGTGAAGAAAACGCGCTTCAATTTGAGCCTTCATATCAACTTAACCACCTATCTTCTTCTTTTGGACTTTCTTCATTTACGTCTCCGCAAATTGCTCGTGAGATTTATAAAGAAGAAGTTGAAGCTTTAGAAGAAAAAGCAGCTATCGCTTTTATACCAGAAAGCAGCGCTTCTTCTGGATGGATGAAATATGCAGCTGTTGCTCTGATAGGTATTGGAATTGCTGGTTTTGGAGGGTTTAATTACCTGAAAAATGTAGAAGCTCATAATTATGCAGCAGAACAAGAAGCTGAAAGTCAAATTAACGAAAAGATACAACAAGCTACTTTTCTTATAGAAAATCCAGTACCTGCGATCACCTTAGATCTTATTCAACCTAAAGGAAAATACCATGTTGTTGCTGGTGCTTTTAGAGTGAAAGAAAATGCTGAAAAAAGAATCCAACAATTACAAAGTAAAGGATACGATAAAGCAAGGCTTGTAGGTGTCAATAAATTTGGTCTTCATCAAGTTGTTTATGGTAGTTATTCTAATGCTCAAGAAGCGTTAGCTATTCTTCGTAACGTGCGTAAAGAAGATAATAAAACGGCTTGGCTAGATGTAAGAGAATTGTAACTCCCACATCCTTTTACCACTTTACATTCGTTAAACCCGCATTATACATAAGCATGTATAGAAATGTGCTTTATACCAACTATAACTTAAAAGCATAATTGGTATTATTTTCTAATGTCAAACTTCATATTTAGTTAGATACCCACTACCTTTGTCAAAAAATTACTCCCTAATGGAAGCACGCACACCTAGTGAATCTAAAACCATATTAACAGATCTAGTTTTGCCTAGTGAAACAAACCCTCTCAATAACCTTTTTGGAGGAGAATTACTCGCTCGCATGGACAGAGCTGCGAGTATTGCTGCCAGAAGACATTCTCGCAGAATTGTAGTGACGGCTTCTGTAAATCACGTTGCCTTTAATAAGATGATTCCTTTAGGAAGTGTGGTTACGGTAGAAGCAAAAATTTCTAGAGCTTTCAAAACCTCGATGGAAATTTATATTGATGTATGGATAGAAGATCGTGAAAGCGGTATCTGTACAAGAGCAAACGAGGCTATTTATACATTTGTTGCTGTAGATGAACAAGGACAACCTGTACCTGTTCCACCCTTAACTCCCGAAACTGATGATGAAAAAGATCGTTATGATGGAGCCTTACGTCGTAAGCAACTAAGTCTAGTACTTGCTGGAAAAATGAAACCTAATGATGCTACAGAGTTAAAAGCTCTTTTTACATAAAAGAAAATCAAGTCAATATTAAAAAACCACTGTTTATGACAGTGGTTTTTTTTGTTTTTAAACATTTCTGTACTCACAAGAGTCTTATACAAGAAAAAGGAGGGTATTCGCTTTCGCGAAAGCGTACTTAATCACATTAAAATTATGTAAGGAATCCTTCTAGGTTTAGACTATAACAAACTTGACTTGTTCTTTTTTTAAATCTAAATCCTACTACTATGAAAAAAACTACATTCTTATTTTTAGCATTCTGTATTCCATATATTATAATTGCCCAAGTATCTAACGTAGTTACGGGACTTTCAGATCCTTTTGATGTTGTCATACAAGGCTCTGATGCCTACGTTGCTGAATTTTCTGGCAATGCTATTGTTCGTGTAGATTTAACGGCTACAAATCCAACAGGAGAAGATATTATTACAGGAATTAATGGCCCCACAAGTCTTCTCTTTGATGGAGATGATGTCTATATTTCTCAAGTAGGCGGCACGATAACCCGTAGAAATGCGAGTGATCTTATTTCAAATCAAGTAACTATTGCAACAGGACTTGTCACCCCAGTATCAATGGTACGTATAAACAATGATCTTTATTTTTCTGAATTTCAAGGAGGAAGAATTGGGAGGATAAATCTTACTTCAGGAGCAATCTCTACAGTGGTAGGAGGGCTTAATTTTCCTGAACAAATAGTCCTTATAGGTGATGAATTATTTATCGCTCATGCAGGCGCAAATCGCGTTTCAAAATTTAATGTAACAGATACCAACCCAACGCTAGAAGATGTCGTTACAGGTCTTAATAATCCTGCAGGAATACATGCGGTGGGTTCTATCCTATTAGTTTCTGAATTTGTAAATAATGGCGCTATTTTTCGTATTGATACAACAGCAACGACACCAACAGCAGTAGAAATTGTAAGCAATCAAGACAACCCATTTGGCGTAAGTTTTTATAACAATGATCTTTATTTTGTGCAAAATGGAGCTGGAATATTATCTCGTTTTCAAGGAAGTGTTCTCACTATTAAAAATGCTTCTCTATTAAATGATATTACTGTCTTTCCAAACCCTAGTGCAGGACAATTCTCCATTGCTGGTCTAGAAGGAAAAACGATTCACCAAATACAAATTATTGATGTTGCAGGTCGTGTGATAAAACAACTTGACTCTCAAGATATTTCTTTTAATACATTTGATTTTCAACTTGCTAGTGGGTCTTATTTTATGGCTATAAACACAGACGTAGGAAGTATCACTAAGCAAATTATCATACAGTAACACATCAAATTAAACCTAGTATAAGTTATACAGTGTACTGTAGCTAGCTATTATGAGTTGCCTTTATACGCTTTCGCGAAAGCGTACCCACAGAGAATACTATTATCATATTAAAATTTAAAACCTGTACGCATTCGTATAGGACTAGGTAACAAAGGGCTTTGCATATCAAACCCTTCATTTTGAATCATGGGGTTCGTAAATTGTATGGATGCGTCCCAATTTTCAGTAAAATTATAGGTAGCACCTACAGTAAATGACACCTCTCTGACCGATATTGTTCCTGTACCACGATCACGTACTGCTCCTAGCTGAGGTCCTGCAAATAGTTTTAATTGGGGCGTTGCTTGGTATTGAAATAATAAAGGGAATTCTAAAAAGTCATTATTGTTTATTTTAGAGTGATTAAGCCCTGCCAGTATACTTATAGTAGGGCTTAGTCTTGTTTTAATAAAAACACCTCTATATTGCCCATAAAATTCGTTTTGAACATCTACCTGACCGCTTATGGAAGCTCCTGTCGTTTCTATCGTATATCTTTCTTCTGTTTGTGCATTACAATGCAAAGCGATTAAGAATGTTGCTAATGTGATTCTTTTTAACACCATCATAAAAAATTAAAATTTATACCCAATACCAAATCGTAATAAACCTAGAGAAGATTCATCAAAAAACGGTGTTGAAGCTATTGGCCTTGTTGTAACTTGGTTAAATAAATCATACGAATATCTGGCTTCAAGAAAAAAGCGTTTTGAGATATCATATTGAACACCTGCTTCAAAAGATAATCCTACGTTTTCTGCATTACCAGCTGCTAAAAAACTAAGCTTAGGGCCTCCAAAAACACTCAACTTATCTGTAATGTAGTATTTAAGATGAATAGGAACTTCAAATAAAGTTAAGTCATTGTTATCTACAAAAGTTATATCATTAGGAGTAAAGGTGTTTTTTGCTTGAGAAAACAAAAGTTCATTTTGGATACTCCACCGTTTTGACAATCTAGTTTCGGCAAAGAGACCCCCATAAAAAGAAAGACCTCCCGAATTATCTGAATTATATATAAAGCTTTGATTTAAACCACCTTTTATTCCAAAAGTTGTGGTGCCTTTTATATCAGTTTCTTCTTGAGCAACTGCATTAAAAGATAAAAGGATTGTTGTAATAAATACGAATGTAATTTTTTTCATGATGGATTCTTTTTTGTTTGAAACAAAGAAAGAATCTAAAATTGTTAAGTTTTACTAACCTATTCACAAACAAAACGAAAGAGAAGGTTAAACAAACGTGAAGAATGTTAACTGTTTACTAATCATTTCTCAATTCTAAAACGCAAGCCTAGATAAGGATAAACTGACTGTGCATTATTAAAAAACGACTGCACTTGAGACGGAGCTTCAATACGTGTGAAATCAAAATAATTTTTAGCTCCTAAAGAAATATACATCCAATCAAAAACAGCATAATAAAGCGCTACTTCTGCAGCGACAAAGACCCCATCATCTCTAAATTTTTCATCTTCTATAGTACTACCTATTTTCAAATACCCAAGATGTAATGATGGCACAAAGCTTAATTTATCTATAATGTCTAATGGATATCCTATCCCTGCAGAAACTCTTGTAAAAACAGAGGATCTAATGTTTCCTATCAAATCTGGTCTCACAACATCTCCAGAAGCAATATTTACATCAAAATGTAACGTTGTATTATAAAAAAATGTAGTAGCTATACCAAGGTCTACTGTGCCACTTACATCATATCCTTCACTTATAAAATTATCTCCATAAAATAACGATT
>CAKZKZ010000547.1 GCA_937124495.1 uncultured Dokdonia sp.
ACTACAGTCTATAAAACAGGAATGCAATTTGAAACAGATAGTCCTACGGGTTCCAAAACCTTAATAGATACATCTCCAGAAAACGGAGGTACTAATGAAGGAATGGGTCCAAAAGGGCTTATGCTATCAGCACTTGCGGGTTGTTCTGGTCTTGATATTGTTTTTGTATTAAATAAAATGCGTGTTGCAGTTCCAGAATTTAAAATGGAAGTAAAAGGAGAACTTACCGAAGAGCATCCTAAATACTATGATAAGGTTTGGTTAGATTATCATTTTTATGGTACGGATTTAGACGAAGCAAAAATTCAAAAAGCAGTAGACCTTTCTGAAAGCACCTATTGTGGCGTTATGGAAATGTTTAGAAGATTTGCTACCTTGGAAATTGGTGTGCACTTTCATAAAAGCGATGCCTAACTAATCATACTCCCAAAATCTTATGCGTCTTTTTATCCCTATCTGCTTAGTATTCACCGTAATTCTCTCAGCTCAAAATAATAAAGAATTTACCAGAGTTAATGAGTTCTATATACACGGGAATACCCAAGTAATAGGAAATAACAACGTAAGTAAGCACAAAAGTAAAGCTACAGGCGATAAAAATGGTCTTAATGACGAGACCAAAATGAAATATGTAGATATAGATAATACGACAGCTACATACAACTCTAGTAGTGCTAATCTTATCATTCCAGAAGAAGCTATCGTACGTTATGCCGCATTATATTGGACTGCTACCTACCCCACAGAAAAGGGCACTAAAGTAGCAAAGGGAAATCGGTATGTGTATAAAGCTAATGGAGATCCTACGGAAGATATCCAAGAGGTACAATTAAAAATTCCTGGTGCAGAATATATGCCAATTAGAGGGGATTTAGTATACGATGGGAAACAAGGGACCGTAAAAGGGATTACGTCTAGTAGGCCTTATACCTGCTATAAAGATATCACTGATATCATCAAGAATAACCAAACCATTAATGGTTCTTATAGCGTTGCTAATATCCCAGTTACTCAAGGATACATTTCGGGAGGAAGCTCTGCAGGTTGGATGCTATATGTTATTTATGAACGTGACCAAGATCCGCTTCAATATATAACCACATACAATGGCTTTAATCATATTGATAAAAGAGGTGTGGAAATTGATTTTGGAAACTTTAAAGCCCCTGAAAAAGCAGAAACCAAAACAGCCATCACTATAAGTGCGCTCGAAGGAGATCTTACACTAAAAAGAGATCAAATCGCTATTTACTATCCTAAAGAGAAAAAATTTATTACCCTAGATAATGCCGTTAGAGCTTCTAATAATTTTTTTAATAGTAGCATTACGATAGACAACTCTCTCTTTACAGATCGAACTCCTAATAGCGAGAATACTTTAGGATTTGATATTGCTAAAATTACAGTTCCCAATGAAATAAATAAGAGTATCGCGACAAACAACAATGGTTTTAAGTTACAATTCAAAACACGAGCCGATCGATATTATGTATATTTTGCTGCTTTTCAAACCACGCTCAGTGAGGTTTTTTATGAAGAAATTGTTACAAATACAGCAGTAAAAACAGAAGAAGAAGAAGAAGAAGAAGAAGAAGAAGAGGAGGTAGTAAAATCACTTGAAGAAACTGTAACAACAACAGCTCCTAAAGAACCAGAAATAAATATAGAAACACCTGTTGTAGAAAAAGAGATTCCTATTCAAGTAAAGCAAGAAGAAGTTATCGTAGTTCAAGAAAAAAAGACAGAAACTATAGATGATACACTCGTATCCATTATTGATAAAAAACCTACAGAAGTTCCTGATGTATTGAGAGGATATTATATTATCTCCAATGTTTTTTCTTCAAAAACGAATGCTGATAAATGGGCTGCCAAATTAAAAAATAAAGACATTCAATCTATCACTTTTAAAAGACCTGAAAATAATTTATACTATGTATCTGTAGGAAATAACGAAGATCCTGTATTATTATATGAAGTATTAAAAAAAATGAGAAAAGATCAAGATCTTAAAGATGCTTGGATATTCAAAATAAACATACAGTAATCCATGCGATGGAATTTAAAACCAATACAAAATTCAGAAAAAGTACAGGCGCTTTCTCAATCTTTACAAATTAATACAACGCTTGCCCAACTTTTAATACAAAGAGGTATTGATAGTTTTGATAAAGCAAAGCAATTTTTTCGACCTTCGCTAGAGGAGCTTCATGATCCATTTCTCATGAAAGATATGGACAAGGCTGTCGCTCGTATAGAGCAAGCCATTACAGAAGGAGAAAATATCCTAGTTTTTGGTGATTATGATGTAGATGGCACGACAAGTGTTGCTTTAATGTCCTCCTATTTAAAGACCATTCACCCTGCGATTGCTACCTATATTCCAGATCGATATGCCGAAGGATATGGTGTCTCATATATGGGAATAGACTATGCTTCAGACAACGATATAACACTCATTATTGCATTAGACTGTGGTGTAAAAGCGATAGATAAAGTTGCGTATGCAAAAGAAAAAGGAGTTGATTTTATTATCTGTGATCACCATAGACCTGGACCTCAACTTCCAGACGCTGTTGCTGTTTTAGACCCAAAGCGGGATGATTGCGAGTACCCGTACGATGAGTTATGTGGTTGTGGTGTTGGTTTTAAATTAATAAGTGCGCTTTCGCGAAAACGTAACCAACCCTTTTCAGAGCTTCACCCATATTTAGATCTTGTTGCAACCGCTATAGGTGCCGATATTGTGCCTATGACTGGAGAAAATAGAGTTCTTGCCTATTACGGTTTGAAAGTTATAAATACAGCACCGCGAGCAGGGTTTAAAGCCATTATTCAGCAACTCAAAAAAGATATCCTTACCATTACAGACGTTGTCTTTGTTATTGCGCCACGTATTAATGCTGCTGGACGTATGAAACACGGAAATCACGCTGTCACATTACTTGTAGAAGAAGACGATGCGATTGCAAGTACCTATGCTTCAGAAATAGAACAATACAATGCCGATCGCAAAGAAGCTGACAAAGCAATTACAAAAGAAGCGCTTACTCAAATCAAAACAAATAAAGAAACAGACAGGAAAACGACGGTCGTGTATCAAGAAGGTTGGCATAAAGGTGTGATTGGTATTGTCGCTTCCCGACTTATAGAAACGTATTATCGCCCAACATTAGTTTTTACGAAAAGTGGTGAAAAACTAGCTGCTTCTGCTAGATCTGTAAAAGGATTTGATGTCTACAATGCGCTACATCAATGTGAGGAATTCATAGAGCAATTTGGAGGGCATAAATATGCAGCAGGTCTTACCTTAAAAGAAGAAAACTACGAAGCTTTTAAACAACGGTTTGAAGAGGTTGTAGATGCTACCTGTGAAGAGCGGTTACTCATTCCTGAAATTATGGTAGATGCCAAAATTAATCTTGATGATATCACTCCAAAATTTAACCGGATCCTTAAACAGTTTGCGCCTTTTGGCCCTGGCAATATGACCCCTACATTTATGACGGAAAACCTTGTAGATACGGGGTATGGTAAAAAAGTAGGTGCAGATGAGACACATCTTAAAGTAACCGTAACTCAAAATAACAAAGGGAAACGTATAGGAGGGATTGGATTTGGTATAGGTGATGCGTATGGTCTTATAAGCAATAAAAAGCCTTTTAGTGCTGCTTATGTAGTCGATGAAAATACTTGGAATGGAGAAGTAAGTTTACAATTGCGTATTAAAGATATTAAGTAGAATTACTTGATAAATGCTAAAATAATCTGTACAATTTCTTGTGGTTTTTCTTCTTGAATAAAATGCTTTGCTTCTAGGATATGCACATCTTGGTCTTTTATTCCTAAATCTTTTTGAAGCGCTTCTTGTTGCGACTCTAGTTTTAAGAATGTATCATTTTTACCCCAAATAATCGTTGCGGGCATTCCCATTTTCTGAATCATAGGTTGATATTCTGGAAGTGCATTACACGTTTGTGTAAAAAAGTAATACATCGCACGTGTCTTTCCTTCTTTAAGAGGTCGTTTATATCCTTCGACATCTGTTTTATTTAGGGTGTTCTCTGTGAGTCCTTCTTTAAAAAGACCTTTAAGCATCATGTTTGTTGTGATACCGTTACGATAGCCCCACATCGCTGTACGCGCCATAAAGCCTGGTTCAAAACGTATAGGAGGATCAAATCCTTCCTCATAAATAATCGTGTTTAAAACAACCAGATGATTTACTTTTTCTGGAACTAATTCTAATAATTCCCACGTCCATAAACCTCCTGCATCATGCATGACATGTGTCCAAGAATCTATAGCCAGATGATTCATTAATTCTAGCAAGCGTTGGGCGTGCATTTCTTCAGAATATATCTCATATCCTTCAGGAGAATCACTGTTCCCAAAACCTAACATATCTGGTGCAATAACGCGGTACCCACTAGCTACCAGAGGATCTATCATGTGACGATATAGCCAACCTGAAGTAGGAACTCCGTGAAGTAATACAATAACAGGGCCTTCTCCTTTATCTATATACTTCACAACCCCGTCTCTGGATGCAAATGATTTTTGCTGACTTCTATAGGTATCATAGGTGATCTGTTCTGGTCTCATAGTTACTGATTCATAAGGTTTACAAGCCGTAAAAAGAATAATAACTGATACTATAATAAGATAACTACGCATGAGGAGTTGTTTTTATAAATATACCGTTAATCTTTAGAAGCTTCGAACTCTTTGATTTGGAAATTTTCACCATCAAAAATACCATAGGTATAATGATGAATCCAATCACCAATATTAAAATAAGTAGATTGTTCTCCTACTTTAATTTCCATTGGTAAATGACGGTGTCCAAAAACAAAGTAGTCGTAATGTGCAGTCTCAAGCTTACGTTTAGCATATGTAGCTAGCCACTCATTTTCTTCTCCTAAAAAAATATGATCGTCATTTCCAGAGATTAATTTATTTTTTACTGAAAAATATTGTGCAATACGCATCCCAATATCTGGATGCCCCCATCTAAATATCCACTGAAAAAAACGTCCTCTGAAAACTTTCTTCATACGTTTATATCCTTTATCCCCAGGGCCTAAACCATCTCCGTGACCTAAGAAAAATTTCTTGTCATTGATAGTAAACGTTTTCGGATTGTGATATACAGGAATACCTAACTCATCTTCAAAGTAGCCATTCATCCACAAATCATGGTTCCCCACAAAAAAATGAATTTCTATCCCACTATCTCTAAATTCTGCGAGTTTTCCTAGTGTTCGCACAAAACCTTTAGGAACCACTGTGCGATAC
>CAKZKZ010000548.1 GCA_937124495.1 uncultured Dokdonia sp.
CTTCCTTTTACACGTCCCCAAGAAGTGTCTATTCCTTGAAAAACATCATTGTTACTTGGCATGGTACCACGTAATAATTCAAAATAAGTATCGCTGCTTCCGCGAACTCCTGTATTTCCGAATCCTTGTGATTTATGCTGACTTCTACTTAATGAAGAAATTTCTGTGTTTGATAATCCATAGCCTGGATAGTACGTACCTACATCTACTTTTACGAGATTGGATTTGTCCGCTTTCGCGAAAGCGTCTCTACTCCCATAAAACCACCAACTGGTATTGAAGAATTGGCGTTGTGGTTGCCAGGTCTCGGTATATTGTAATTGATCCGCATATTTTGTAGGATCATTCACAAGATCAAAAGCTTCTACACTCAACATGGCACTTGAGGTGTGATGTCCGTGGGTAGTTCCTGGTGACCTATGATCAAATCTATTGATAATCACGTCAGGTTTAAAGGTTCGCATGGCCCAAACGACATCACTTAATACTTCATCTTTATTCCATATATCGAGTGTCTCGTCGGGATGTTTTGAATCGCCCAAAGCGTTTGCTCTGGTAAAACGGTGCTCTCCACCATCGGTAGCACGCGCAGCAAGGAGTTCTTGCGTGCGAATTACACCAAGTAGTTCACGTAGTTCTGGGCCTACAATATTTTGCCCTCCATCTCCACGTGTCAGTGAAAGATAGGCAGTGCGGGCCTTTATTGTGTTTGCAAAATAAGAAATTGCCGTGGTCTTCTCATCATCCGGGTGTGCAGCGACATACAAAACAGAGCCTAAAAAGTTGAGTTTTTTGATACCTTCAAAAATCTCTGAAGATGTTGGTTTCTTGGGTTGTATCGTGATTCCTTGGGCGTTTATTTTCGCGCAAAGCGAACAAAAAAACAGTGCAAATACAAAAGTAATAGTGCGCATTATATATGGTGTATTGAGTCTACTCAAATATAACCAAAATGCATGCGAGCAGAAATCCTTTACCTTTTCTTTAACAAAAAGGGAGAATTGGCTTTTTAGTCATTAGCTTTTGGTCGTTAGTTTTTAGCTATTAGATGATTGCTTTTAGCTGTTGGTATTTCTAGTTTTTGGTCAGTCTTAGTATAGATTGACCGCTTTTGATTTATTTAATATAGAAAATAGAGTAATACTCTAAAATAGAACAATACTCTATTTTTTCTCTTGTCTTTTATAAATCCTTGATTAGTATTGACTGTTTTATTTTTTACTTCAACAATCAACAATCGTTATTCCAGTCCAAGCTCTGTTCTTAAGCCATCATCTGCTGTACTGTTTTTAGACCAGTAAGGGCTTTTGATAGTTTTGATGCGAGTTGCTTTGGTGGTCAACACTTTTGCTTTTGCACCGTATCCATCTTTAAATGTTTCTTCCCAACTTTCTATAGTGTATGGGAAAGATTCAGAAAACTGAATGACAAGTGTGCGTTCTAATGCTGGATATTCAAGTGTATAGGAAGTAGCAGTCATGGTCCCTTTTGCATCATATGCTTTTAAAGGGACATGTTTCATACGTGTAAATGAGAAATCAGGAATCGCTTTAAAATTTCCAGTAGGTAATGCTTTTGGGTTTATACGTACTTGTGCCCAAAGTTCATTTTCTAATATGTCTTTAGACAATGTAAAACTCTTATCTGCTTCTCCTTCAAAATAGGAGTGAGAATTGACTTCAAATTGATCTTTATTGTTGATTTGTGCATATTGATGCCCGCACCATTCTTGCATGCTTTGTGATACTTTAATGGCGTGCTTTTCTTCAAATACTGGGTAGAATGTACTAGTCATTACTGAGTATGGATAAATACCCGTGTTGAAGTTTTTGGTTGCATTTACTTTTAATACAGGGACATTGTTTTCGTTTTGACGATCTGCTTTGACTTGTACTTCTGGAAGGAAATCTTCGGTTACATAGATAAGGACAGCGGTACCATCTCGCATTTCTCCATAACGAGCTTGTTCCAATTTGTAAGATGAAATCTCAGCTTTTCCAGCATACCAATAGTCTTTAAATTCTTGAGTGATGGTTCTATTCTTAGTGACGTCTAGTGTGCTATTAGCCGTCGGCATTTCAAGTGTTTCTGTACCCTCCGTGTTTCCTTTACAATCAACAAGAAGTATGATAAGTGCAAAAGCGACCATTAAAAAAAATAGGGTACGATCTAATCTGAACAGTTTTTTAGGAAATGACATAGCTTTTGTTTTTAGTAAAATTACTAAAAAATCAAGAGTCTGCAAGCTGCATTAACGTTTCATATACTTTATGCGTAGGTAATCCCATGACATTAAAATACGACCCTTCCAGTCGTGTGACAGCAATATATCCAAACCATTCTTGTATGCCATAGCCTCCAGCTTTATCATACGGTTGGAAGTTGTCTATGTAATGATTGATTTCTTCTGCTGTCAGAGTTTTAAATGTCACTCGGGTGGTGTCGTGTATCGTGATTTGTTTTTTAGGTGTTGTAAAACAAACACTGGTGATGACTTCGTGTGTATTTCCAGAAAGACTTGAAATCATCTCAAACGCTTCTTCTTTGTCTTGCGGTTTATTAAGCGCTTTGTCTTTGAACCAGACAATGGTATCACTTGTGATCAGGACATCAGATTCTTGTAGTTCTTTAAAAGCGGCGGCTTTTAACTGGGCTAGATAATCGGTGATGTCAGCTCCTTTATACTGTTCTGGAAAAATCTCATCTATAGATTTCAGCTGAATGGTAAAATCTAGTCCAAGTTCTTTAAAAAAGAGTTGTCTACGAGGAGATCCAGAAGCAAGAATGATGTTTTTATGCTGTAATCGTTTAGATAGCATTTTGGATAGCGTATGATATGAATGGAATGGAGATAATACCTACAAACATAATGATCTTCAAAACAAGCGATATTTTTGAAAATTGGCTTTTTTTATCAGCTTCCCATAACTGAGTAGCTACGTATCCTAAGGGTGCAATAACTCCAAAGAATAGAATTCCGACAGTGATTTTATCATCATATAAGAAGGTAAATGTATACCAAGAAATAAGCGTCATTGTCATTAAACTAAGTACCGAGGCAATACGGGCTGTTCGTTTTGCGCCAAGGACAATGGGTAATGTTCGGTATCTTGCTACATGATCTCCTTGAATATCTTCGACATCTTTTACAATTTCTCTAATGAGATTAATTAAAAAAGCTGCTATTGAAATGTCTAAAATAATATCTAAAAGAAACAATTTTAGTTCAGCATCATAGCCAGGATCTATAGGAAATAACTCAAATATACCGACAATGGCTATGGAAAGAGCTACTGTTAAGCTGACAAGGATATTGCCGGCAAGTATCATTTTTCTAAGAAATCTAGAATACATGTACAAAGCAAATCCAGTACCTGCAAAAATGAGAAAGTATAAAGGTTCTTTTAGAACAGCAGAAAGTGTAAATCCAAAACCAATTCCTATAAATGTAAATAGGTAATAAAGGAATTTAGCTCGTTTTTGATCTATAGAAACGGCTACGGTTCTTCGTTTAGGCTTGTTAATTTTATCTGCAGTAATGTCTATAATATCGTTGATGATATATCCTCCAGCAGCAATAAATACCGTCGCTATGATTAAAAAAATAAAACCTAACGTGCTTAATGTGAGTTCAATGTCAAATGGC
>CAKZKZ010000549.1 GCA_937124495.1 uncultured Dokdonia sp.
TTTAACCGCTTTGGTTTGCCGATGCTACCAAGAATTCATCGCGGAATAGCCCGTCCATACTATCCTAAGAGAAGAAAGAGAAGAATAAACAGAAGAGGTATTGCTCCTATTTCAAGACGCAAAAGAAGAAGACCAACAAAAGGGGCAATGAGCATCCTTTTACCTAGAAGAAAAGCCATAAAATTTGGTAAGCCAAGGCGTACTCCATTAAAAAGATCGCCCATACTAAAGGTGTCGCCTCCTACCAAACTACCCAAAAGTAAAAAGAAGAGGACGCCCGCTCAAAGGGCTTCTGCAAGAAGTAGCACCAAAGCAAAGGCAAAAGCTCTTAAACAAGAAATCACTCAAAAAGGAGTAGCCTCTCAAGGGGCTAAACCGAAAATGAGTACTCAAAAAAAGGTACTCATTATTGGCCTTACCATTACCACGGTCACAATAACAGGCTATTTCATTTATAACGCACAAAAAAAAGCAACATGAATACACAAGCAAATCCCATAGAGATTGAAACTGATGGAGAAGGGCAACTAGATGCAGGGTTTTTATTTGCGTCTTTTAAAAATACGGGGACAACTATCGCCTTAGTTAATGGCGTGATTCTAGCTCCTGGAGAAGCTAAAGGCTATCCCTTTGTAGGTAAGGTTTATCAGGCGATACCCTATCAAGCCCAAGAAAGTAGTTTACGAATCTTATACACTTTATAAGCTATGACTGATGATCCCCTTTTTGCTTATACGCAGAGCGAAGAAGATGCCTTTTTTGGTAATCGAAAAAAGCGAAAAAGACGTAGAGCGCGCCGTAAAAAACGGCGCGGCTTACGAAAAGCCCGACCTAAAGTGATCGCTCGAAAAGAGCGTCAAAAGGTTTTTAAAAGAAAAGTAGCCAATGTATATCGTGATATAGGTGGTGCAAGCGCCATAGGACAAGCCGTTGATTCTCTTTTAACCCCTACTAGGACAGATACTTTAAATACACCTAATGACTTTGAAATAAACTTAACACCTCAAGATGAAGAGGCTCCCAAAGGGACAAAAGGAATACCTACAGCATTTTTTGTCATTGGTGGCATTTTAGTTCTAAGTGTTGTAGGAGTTGTTATCTATAAAAAAAGACAAGTAAGTTAACTCTATGATTATTCCCATTCCTACAAATAAAGAGCGTTTTATAATCCATTTGAGAATTAAGGCACACCGTCCTATGGAATTAGGGATACAGGGGTACGATCCTAAATATCGTCATACCTATTATCTGCGTCGGAAAGCACGATTTGTAAAGACGAATGAACAGCGCACGTTTCAACTCAGGTTTCCAGTGTCATCCAAGAAAATGGAACTGCTGATTTTTGATAAAAATGCGATGCACGATCGGAATTTTTCAGTGGTTTCTTTTAAAGTGGAGCCTATGGAAGCTCTCTCCCTTTGGGCATCGGAATCTGAGCATCGTTTTATGAAATTTGCAGTGAGTTTTTCGCAAAAGGCTGGACATACAAGAGTAGGATATTATGATAGCCCAAATGGGGAGTTCCTATTTCATTACGTGGATGCTATTACTGACGGATCTGGTAAAGAACTTATAACCCCTGCAAGAACCCACCGCTTAATGCCAAGAGTGCAAATATCAAGACGCCTCTTTTTGGACTACAGCATTCCGATTCGAGTGGCAATTCTCGCTCACGAAGGATGTCATTGGTTTTTAAATACCAGAAGTCAAAAAACAGCCGATCTATGTGGGATCAAAAAGTACTTGGACTATGGCTTTCCAAAGATTGAGGCGATTTATGCCATGACTAAAATATTTGGAAGCTATCCAGAGCTTGTCGGACAAGCGCAATTAGACAGAACCCGTGATCTCGTTCATTTTATTGAAGAGTATATCCATGAAAAAGAAACGATTAGTTACACTTAAAACACACAGATAATGGCACATCCTTTAGATACGCAAGCT
>CAKZKZ010000550.1 GCA_937124495.1 uncultured Dokdonia sp.
AGCAACAAAACATTTAGTCCTGTATCGGTTTGAATAGTTGTGGCTACCAAGAAACAAATTAACAATAAAAAAGCAACATCTGCCAATGAACCTGCACTTACTACAGGAACAACTCTTTTTTTCGTTTTCATAAGAACTCTTTTTTTAGGTAATAAATACTATTCTAAAAAAAGATTGCTAGATAGAAGTTCTTTAAAACAAGCATCAAAACCGAGTAAAGTCTTGATGCTTGTTCTTTATGAGCAAACGAATGTTCTATTTACAAAACTTAACTAGATAAACTAGTAGGTTCTGCTTCTGAAATTACCAATGGAATTTCAACACGTATAGATTTACGTTCTTTTCGGTCCAAGTCTTCGTAACTACGTCCGTATTTACGTTGAGCAGACTCTTCCCAAAGTTCATTATAAGCTGCTTTCAATTGATCATAAACTCCAACATAAGCTTCGTAAGAAGTTCCGTTGTCATTTAGCAAACTCACAACTGCCAATTTAGGCGAGTCAGAAGCGTTTGGATCTTTACCATTATTCATGATAAAAGTCTTCAATTGTGTTCTAATTTCTTTAATATCAGACAAAGGAACTGGACGCCCACGAACCAACAATTGGTTACTTCCATTAATCTGAACAGCAAATACATTTCGCTTGTTCTTCTTTTCTGGTGGTGGCGGCTCCTCTACATAAGGTGGTAACAAGACACGAAGTCCTGAATCCGTTTGTATTGTCGTCGTTACTAAGAAGAAAATCAATAACAAGAAGGCAATATCTGCCATCGAACCCGCATTGATTTCTGGGATTTCTCTTTTAGACATTTTTTCTAGCTTAAGATTGTTTTACTAAGTCACGAATTGCAGCAAATACCATAGAGACAAGTGCTAACAACATCATAACGTAGCTAAATTTAATTAACCCATCTGCTGTCTTTAACTCAGAAGAAGCGGTTACGCCTTCTTGGAGTACTACGGGCATTTTGACCATAGTCTCTCCGACTTCCTTCATTTCCGTAGGAATTAACCTAGGATCACTTTTAGCTAATGCTTCTGTTAACAAGCCATCTCCCATTGAATAAGTAATGAAAAAGATAACTAGTAGTACAGCAAATCCAATCACTCCTTTTACAGAACCTTTTGGGTTTTTAGCTACATTGATGATTGAAAACAAAGCTACTAAAGCGCAAGCAACTATGATTAAGAAGTAAGTCGTATACAAACCAAAGTTAAAGATAGTAAGTTCGTACATTTCTTTTTTCCCAGGGTTAAACTCTGGAAAACCTCCTAATATAATAGCATAAGTAAGAATAGCAAGTACAGTACCTGTACCAAAACTAATTGCTACTCCATATTTTTTGAGAAACTGATATGCTCCAGTCATAATAGTTCTAGATTTTATAGTTAATCAAAAATAATTATTCTCCTACTTTTGAAGTAGATACATTTCCTTTGTCGATCAAAATATCAATAAGGCTTATCGTTGCATCTTCCATAGAGTTTACCAAACTATCCACTTTTGCAGTAATATAGTTGTAAAAAATTTGAAGAATGATCGCTACAATCAGACCAAATACCGTTGTCAAAAGTGCTACCTTAATACCACCCGCAACCATAGAAGGTTGAATGTCACCAGCTTTCTCGATAGAATCAAAGGCGCCAATCATACCGATTACCGTACCCATAAACCCTAACATCGGAGCCAATGCGATAAATAATGCCAACCAAACTAGACCTTTTTCTAAAAGTCCCATTTGAACACTACCGTTTGAGATGATTGCTTTTTCAACAGCATCAATCCCATCATCTACACGCTTCAGACCTTGTCCCAATACCTCAGCGGTGGGGCCAGGAGTAGCTTTACAGATGTCTTGAGCATCTTTGATATTTCCATTAGAAATAGCGTTGTCTAGCTCTGCTACTAATTTCTTAGTATTAACAGTTGCCAAACTTAATGTGATAATACGCTCAATAGCGATAGCAAGACCTAGAATAAGACAAATCAATACGATTGCCATGAATTCCCAACCACCATCAATAAAATTCTTTTTAACAACTTGGTGTAATGACATCTCCACTTCTGGCTCTGAATTTACAGTTGGTTCATCTACTGTTGGCTCATCTGGTACCGTAGTAACAGTATTAGCTTGACTCGAATCACCTGCAATAGCTGTTGGGTCTTCTCCATCAGGTCCATTTTGAGCTAATAGAGTTGTATTATAAGTGCCGACACTTAAGAAAAGTGCGAAAAATAAAACGAAAACCTTTTTCATAACGTAATGGTGGTTTGCGAAAGTTTTTAACAAAAATTAGATTAGTTTCTACTCATATCATATCTCATTTTATAATAAATATAGCCTGAAATACAATCAAAAATTATAAAGGTAAATGGAACCATCGCACGTTTAAGAGTGTTTCTTAAAATATACAAATGGTTTTTCTTTTTTTTAAATTCTGGCGGAGAGAGCGGGATTCGAACCCGCGGTACCCGCAAAGATACACACGCTTTCCAAGCGTGCCCGTTCAGCCACTCTGGCACCTCTCCTTGAACGTTCATCGACACCAAGATAGTTTGTCTATCATTGACACGATGCACAAAAATTGTAAATAAATAGGACAATACAAAATTTTCTTGCGCTAATATCCTATTATTTTCAAAGTTATTTCTTATTTCTATTTTTCTCAATTCAACTCTATAGAAATTTTCCTTCTGCTTTCAAGGTATGAAAAATACAGGAGCTTTATAGCATGAAAATCTATAAGAATTTATACTTGGCGTAGAAATACGTTTAACTATTGGGATTGGTTTGCAGAAATTGCCATACTCTATTCTCTTTCTTATAGTCGTTTATACGTCTATTCAAAAGCTTAAAAGAGTTGGGGTGATTTATTACTTTGTTGGGCTAAGTAATGAAATCAAAGGTTTCAAGGTTTAGTTTTCTATGTCATATTATAAGCGGGTATAAAGGTAGATGCAAGTACATTTCGTTTTGGTGTATGAGTGAAGAAAAAAAATAAATTATTTATAAAACAAAACTCCACCACAAAACATTAACACCTAAAAACCAACAATTTACCTTACATCTTAGATTTAAATAAAAAAGTCAGGCATCAAATCTTTTTCTAAATTAACCGCATAATGATCCAATGTTAAGTCTCTAGCTATTTGAGCCATCCATTTATACTCATGTATTACAGAATCTTTTTTGATGTCATCAATAATCAACATCATTGGTTTTGCGCCCTTTATTATCCCTGTCTTTCGCACTACTTTTTCCATTGGATTGTACAGACGTTTGACCATTCGCTCATCTTTACCTGGCGCACTCCAGTGCGCATAATCGTAAAACGGAAGGCTATAATGGGGGTCAGCATGAGGCGTTACCAAAAAGTCATTCCAAGTTTCAGTCACTGCTTGCCAGCCATTATTACCCAACCAAGGATGATTGGATCCTGCCGGTTGAGCCGACCAATGCCATTCCCAAGTGTACGCATAAGTAGCATCTGCCGAAATAGAAGAAATATCTGCATTGACTCGATGTCCTAAAACGGTCGCTGGTTGTCTACATTTATCTCCATCTGGATCACCAACTCCTACTCCAAGGCTATCCACCAAAACCATAGAATGAAAATCAGAAGGTTGGAAAGGGCTTCCTCCATAGGTTTTTCGAACCCAAATCCGCCCCAAGGCACTCATTGTAAAATCTAAACGATCTCCATGTGTGTGCCCTCCCATATCTTGTCGAGCATGAAACTGCATTGCCATAGCATTTTCATTTGTTCCTGATCTAAAGGTTGCCAAACCTCTATCCATTGCAATGTACTCCGTTGCCACAGTTTGATCTGCTTGATTCTGCCAACTATCCGTAGAGTAATCTTTTGCAAATACAGCCGCAGGAATTAGATAATTATTATAACTATCATCAGGATACACTTGTGCATAAACATAGCCATTTGAATTATGTTTATGAAAAGGAGAAATGTAATTTCGCCAAACAAAATCTATTTTATTACTATTGGGAAATACCCATTTTAAGCCCACTGCATCAGATGAATTAAATTTATATTGTCCCAAAACAGGATCATATCCAGAGCCACCCCAAACATCATAACTCGTAAATCCTTTTCCAAAAGGCTGTACAATTCCTGTCAAAAACTCTTCTCCATAAGCGCGAACATGTGGATGAGACAACAAACTATATCCTCGTTTCGCTCCTGCAATTAAGGTCGTTACAAACATATAATTCTTACCCAAACCTTCATACCCTGCTCCTGAAGGATACCACCCATAATTAATAAAATTATGAAGAGAACGCATCCACTCTCTTGTCAAAAGAGCTTGATACCCTGGCTCTCCTTCTATTGCTAGATTAGTAATAATTTCAAAACTATTAAGCGTTGACCAATTACTCGTATTCGCATAACAAGCCAAATTTTGTCCATAACGAGGAAATACTGGAATAATTTTACTTAGAGCCAATCGAACGGTGTCTCTTTGATTAGGACTTAGATTATGATAATTCAAATCATAACACATTGCCATGTGCGTTCCTCCTAAAAGATTATACGTAGTAGAATCTAAATTAGGGTCTGCTAATGCCATTGTTGCCCAAAAGTGCATCGCATTTGCCAAGTCTTGTCCTCTTGTTTGATAACTAAGTCCAACATCAGGGTCTGTTTGCCCATTATACAACAAACACATGAACGCTTCCAAAGACATGAGAGAAGCCATTCTATGTCGATGCTTTACAGTTGCTCCTGTCCAAACACTGGCATCTTGATTTTTTAGTTTGGTATAATAGGATCCTACATTCCATGCTCCACTATTGTCTATATGCCTATTTCCATCAGGATCTAGAGCATAAGGCTGATTTTGATTATAAGCTCCTTGCAAATGCAATAAAGTAGTATAAGCATGAATGGTT
>CAKZKZ010000551.1 GCA_937124495.1 uncultured Dokdonia sp.
AGTCCAAGCCATAACAATATAGTTAACAAAACAAAAACAAAGGACGATATATTTATACCAAGAAATGAAGCATTAACGATACTATTGAAATCTACATTACCTAATGAAATTGATTTACTTTGACTGAACATTAAAGCCAGACCTCTTGCTATGCTCATCATTCCAAGAGTCACAATGAATGATGGGATGTTCCCTTTTTCTATAGTAATACCGTTAAAAAAACCTATCAATGCTCCAGCAATTAAAGCGATAACTATTGATAGAAGTATTCCTATACCGCTTACAACAAATGAAGCAAATAAAATACTGCATAATGCGACTATAGAACCAACGGAAAGATCAATTCCGCCAATAATTATTACCAAAGTCATTCCTAAACTCACTATGCCAATAATTGAGTTCTGACTCAATATATTAAGCAAATTACTACCTTTTAAGAAAGCAGGATTCAATAGTCCAAACACTACTATTAGCAGAAACAAAATAATAAAAAGGTTATATTTTTTTATAGTTTTCAGCATAGTTCTGATACTTCAATATTTTTAGCGTTCAGTTTTAATTTTTCGCCTTCATCACTAGTTATGAGTATGAATGACTTACCAGAATTTGCCATTTGTAATATTGTATTATGAATTATATCTTTTGACTTCAAATCTATCCCAGAAGTGGGTTCAATTAAAATTAGAATATCAAAATCTGCAATCATCCATCGCCCAAATACGATTTTTTGTTGATTTCCACCACTCAAATCGTTTATACTTTGATCCCAATTATCATATTTAAGTTCTAATCTTTCCGCTACTAGATTCAAGGCTTCTACTTCTTTATTTTTAATTAGGACTTCTTTATAATGTTGCTGAGCATTAGTTATAAGATTATCCTTTATAGATAAATTAGGGTAAATACCTTCGGCAATTCTATTTCCAGGGATTATTCCTACTTCATTAGTAGTATGTTTTCCAAGCCAATCATAAATTTCATAACCGATTTGTTGATTTAAAGAAGTATCTCCTGTGTCTATTGTTACAGTCTCTCCTTTATAAAGTGTAAAGTTTAATTCTATTTTTTCTTTGATTTTACAGTAAATCTTGTATGGAGGCAAATCTGGTAGTTCTATCTTTTTTTTCTTAGACGCTTTATCATTTGAATGAAATAAACTGATTACTTCCTCTTTATCTGCACCTTCAATAGTCTTTTGATAAATTGACTCCCCATTTCTAATAACAATTATTTCATCAGATATATCAAAAACTTCATCAATCTTGTGACTTATAAACAATATTGATATTCCATGACTTTTGAGATCATTTAGAAGACCCGAAAATTTCCTAAAATCATTGTGGTTTAAATTTGTGGTACTTTCATCAAATATATAAACTATTGAATCAAATGAAACAGCTTTATATATTGCAAGAATTTGTTTTTGATAGTTGGTTAAATCTTCAACTTTATTGTTAAAAAATGAAAGATCGAAGTTAATAATTTTTTCAATATCGTGTCTACTTGATATACTTTTATCTTCATTATACCATAAAAGTTTTTTTAGTTGATTATGAGCTATTTTTATATTTTCCCAACCTGTGAGATTAGGCATTAGTCCAAAATCCTGTGGCATATAGGAGATACCTGCTTTCAAAGCATCTCTATACCCTGAAAAATTCATGTTAACACCATTAAAAATCACCTTGCCTTCAGATACTTTTTCAACTCCGGATAATATTTTTACTAGAGTAGATTTCCCAGCCCCATTTGGTCCATATATAGATGTTATCTTACCTTTAAGTAATTCAAATGAAATATTTTTTAAAGCTATGGTTTGACCATACGATTTAGTCAAATGCTTAATCTTATACATTATTTCATTCTTTTTATCCAACGATAATTCATTTAATTTAAAACCCTAAATAACTCTATTTTAAAGCATAAAATTACACCTGCTCTAAGTTGCGAAAAAAAAATGAATTTATATTTAAATAATCTTAATTAAATGAATTTCAAAGGATAAACTTTTGTAAGTAAATTTGAAGAATATAGATTTTTAGTCCCTATTAAATCTTAGCTTAATCATCAAAGGTTTAATATGTTTGTTAAGGCTGATTGATTACAGAAGATTTATCAAAGAATAAGGGAAAATAAAATACCTATATTAAATACAGTAATAAATAAAATTAAACATATTATCTGTTCTTTAGTAAAAGATAAAATATTTTTTAATAATCAATTGGAAAATGTTATAAAAATCAGGTTACAAAGACAGTTCTTTTTTAGTCATTGCTAATTGGGTTTAGCCATTGTCTCTATATTTTTATTGGTATACTTTAAAATGAAGTACAGGAGGAAATAGTCCTTCTATCTATTTTCGTAGGTCCTTCATCGTAAAATTCATACAGAATAGCTGACAAAACTGCACTTTCTAAGATTGGTCTTATTATTGCCATACTTTTTGTAAATTTAAAATTATTAAAATCAACATAGTATGTTAGGAGGATATATGGGTTACTATATCATTGTAGGAGCCATCGGATTAGTAAGTATGCTGGTAAGTAAAAAACTTAAAAGCAAATTTGCCTACTATTCAAAATTACAGTTACGCAACGGAATGTCTGGTGCAGAGATTGCCGAAAAGATGCTTGCAGATAATGGGATACGAGATGTAAAAGTCATTTCTGTGCGTGGTCAACTTACAGATCATTATAACCCAAGAAATAAAACTGTAAACTTAAGTGAAGTGGTATATAGTCAGCGTAACGCTGCCGCGGCGGCGGTAGCTGCTCATGAAGTAGGCCATGCCATACAACATGCTAAAGCGTATGGTTTTTTAAAAATGAGATCACAGCTAGTACCCTTAGTAAACATCTCTTCAAAAATGTCACAATGGGTGATTATTGGAGGGCTTGTGCTGATGGGGACTACCGCTATAGGAGGTACTATTGCACTGATTGGACTTGGTTTATATGCGGTACAGACATTATTTAGTTTTGTTACGTTACCTGTGGAGTATGACGCAAGTAATCGCGCTTTAAAATGGCTTGAATCAGAAAATATGGTCACTCGTGAAGAACATGCTGGTGCAAAAGATGCTTTAAAATGGGCCGCACGTACGTATGTCGTGGCAGCTATAGGATCACTCGCAACCTTAGTGTATTTTGCATTACAAGTACTAGGAAGTAGAAGATAGTTATAAAGCTCCTCGTTTATGCGTGAGGGATAGCAGAGGTTACCCTGCAGGACAAAAGAAAAGGGCACTTCGATACATTTTAATGCTACGCACAAAACACTCAATGTCCTTTTCTTTTGTACGAAGCGTATGAACGGATAGCCCGACCCTTTAGGGTCACGCCAAAAATAAGGTGTCAGAAAAGAAGGAAGGACAAATTGACAAACACCGTGGTATCAAGGGATTCAATGGTATAATAACC
>CAKZKZ010000552.1 GCA_937124495.1 uncultured Dokdonia sp.
GCTTTTTTGTCATCTTACTTTTGCTATTTTTTATAATATCTAAAAAACTGATACTTGGTGGTTTTTTTGAATATAAAACTGAGTATGAATGAATGTGATCTTCTCCATCACTGTTTAATAAATAATTTAAATCATATTCTATACAAAATCCTTTGTGTCCGTTAGCATAATGAGCACAAAGTAATTCTTCTAGTGCTGTTTTAGAAAGTGAATATATACCTGTCTTATCATCTAATGATAGTACGTTGTCGGTATTTTCATTGATTAATTTGAAATCATCACTTGTTTTTGCTCCTACAATTTCACCAATAAAATTCAAGAATCTCTTAATTTTTTTAGTATTGGTAATTCCTTCACAAGGGTCATTAAGTTTTTCTTTTGAAGATGACCAAAATTGATTATGTTCAAGAGCTTTTAAATCATTATTTGTTCCACTTCGGTACTTATATACAAGCATTAGATATTATTAATTTTTCTTATATGTAATTAATTTAAAGAAATCCCGCACTTCTGCGGGGTTAGTAGCATCTATTAAACGCTGCGATGTACCATCTTGCTTATGAATGATGCTACTAAACTAAAAAAGCCTTTACAATTAGATTGTAAAGGCCGTATTCTTTTATAAAAAGTTATGCACTATTCTTCTTCGTCAGATGCTTCAGCAGAAGCTGCTTCTGGAGCAGAAAAGTCCATTAAGTCATTCTTGTGTAAGATATTATACCACTGTACTACTTTCTTAATATCACTTGGGTATACACGATCTTCATCATAATCTGGTACGACATTAAAGAAAAACTCTTCAAGTTCATCTTTAGACACCTTATGATTAATAGTAGGACCTCCTTCTTCTTTCTCCTTGATTTTTTCAAAAACCTCGCGTAATGGTATTTCCTCAGTAAGGGTATATATCGCTATTTCTGAAAGGATACTTACATTATGACGTAATCCTACAGAAATACGCTTTCCGTCTAGTAAAGACTTTGCAACAAATCCACTACGTGTTTGTGTTTTTAATTCGTAAATACCTGGTTTCCCAGAGATGGCTAAAATTTTATCTAAACCCATATAATTTTTATTGTCAAAATTGGTCGGCAAATATGCGTTGCCGGAATGTAAAATCAAAATTTATTGCCCAAGAAAACTGGGTCTTTGTCATATATTTAACATTTCATCTATCTCTTTTTAGAAACAGCTGGAAAACGCATACGATAATCGGCATCACATTTTCCTTTAGAAATATTAGCAAGTCTTCCCTTTAAAATACGTTTTTTAAGACTCGACAATTTATCTGTAAACAAAATTCCTTCAATATGATCATACTCGTGTTGAATCACACGGGCAATAATACCATCATACGTCTCTGTATATTCTTTAAAGTTTTCGTCTTGATATTTAATCGTAATCGTCGATTCTCTAAAAACGTCTTCTGTAATACCAGGAATACTTAAACAACCTTCATTAAAAACCCACTCATCCCCCTGTCTATCTATAATTTCTGCATTGATAAATGCTTTTTTGAAATCTTTAAATATGGCTTTCTCTTCGTCTGTAAAATCATTATCATTTGCAAAAGGAGACGTATCTACTAGAAATAATCTAATAGAAAGTCCTATTTGTGGAGCAGCAAGTCCCAATCCATTGGCACCATACATGGTTTCAAACATATTATCAATAAGCTCAGGAAGCTTAGGATAATCTTTTGTAATGTCTTTTGCTTTTTTCTTTAAAACGGGATCTCCGTAAGCTACTATAGGTAAAATCATGCGTTATGTATTATAGAGATAATCTTGTAATATAATCGTGGCGCTTATCTGATCTACAAGTGCCTTGTTCTGTCTTTTCTTTTTTCCAATCCCGCTATCAATCATCGTTTGAAATGCCATTTTTGATGTAAATCGTTCGTCTTGACGAATAATAGTAACATCGGGAAAGGTTTTTTGTACGCTTTCGCGAAAGCGTATAATGTGTTCTTCTACATCTGAAGCTTCATTATTCATACGTTTTGGCTCTCCTATTACCATGGCCTCTACGTTTTCCTTCTGAAAATATTCTTTTAAAAACGGCAACAATTGCTTCGTCTCCACAGTTGTCAAGCCTGAAGCTATCATCTGTAGTTCGTCAGTG
This sequence comes from uncultured Dokdonia sp., assembly GCA_937124495.1. Taxonomy (GTDB): domain Bacteria; phylum Bacteroidota; class Bacteroidia; order Flavobacteriales; family Flavobacteriaceae; genus Dokdonia. The sequence continues at coordinate 2,125 of CAKZKZ010000552.1, forward strand.
ATTGCAATCCCTGTACGCTTTGTTCCATAATCTATCGCAATAATGCGTGCCATCTTTAAAATTTGGTGCAAAAATAAGCAAAACCAGACTATAAGTAACAATGTATTTGAGTGTGAATTATGGATGTCAAAAATAGTAATCATCTATTCTTTCTAGATTTCATATTTCATACATACTTATAACCTAGATTTAACAGAACACTATAGTCTTGTTAAATATCAAAAATCTATGATTAGAAAAGAGTATGAAGTTTTATCTTTGAGTCTGTAATAAATACGCCAAAAATGATGTTGAGATTGCTCTCTCTTTTAATACTATCGGTATTACTTATCGCTTGTGATCAGGAAAAATCAACATCAAAAGAGAGCTTGAAGGTCTCTAAAGACACCTTAGAACTTTCCAAAAACACCCTACAACTCTCTAAAGATGCCTTACTGCTCTCCGATATAAATCTGGTGATTACAACAAAGGTGCCTATTGATAGTGTCTCGATTACTGATATTGGGCAGAAAGAACACTTCTTCCTTCCATTTAAGGATACCATCAAAGTTGATGTCAAAAGAAAGGTAAGTGATCTTTATTCTATATATGTACATACAGGAAATCAAAGCATCGGAACACAACTTTGGTTAGATGGGGATCAGCTACTTATCAATATCAACTTTGATTCTAAAAGCCTACAGGTAAACCAAGTGTATACATCTCCATTATATAATGCTTCTTTACAATACGCAAAGACGTATACCGCGTTACGGAATTCTGATGCAGACAGCACTACCATCGATAAATTTCTTGTCTCAGAAATACGTAATCACATAGATACACCGTTTTCTCATGCTATTGTTAAGGATTTTTTATCCCGAAATCAAAACCATCGCGATAAAGTTGATAATGTATATAGAATCATGCGTATGCAAACTGATAGTGTAAAGCCTCATGTTATCAATAATAATACACAGATTGGGCAAATTCTTGATAAAAATGCTGTAAAATTTGATCAGTATACATTAGGAAACATTCATGATGAAAAAACAACTATCACATTAGACCCATCAAAACGCTACTTAATAGACTTCTGGTTTGTACAATGTCTTCCTTGCTTAAGAGATCATAGGCGTATTGCTAAAAATCTTGGTATTTTTGAAGAAAATAATATAGAGCTCATAGGTGTATCCAGGGACAATAAATATAAAAGTTGGAAAAAATATCTCGATAAGCATGACTACCCATGTGTAAATGTGAGAGAACAAGAACCTGAAAAACGATTGACGTATGATCTATCTATATGGGAATTTCCAACCTATGTACTGATAGATTATAAGGGCAATATACAAGCGCGGTTCCGTAGTGTTGCCCA
>CAKZKZ010000553.1 GCA_937124495.1 uncultured Dokdonia sp.
AGTTGTTGTGCCTGATTGATAGACGTTTTAGTAGGCATTTACCGATTCAACCTGATTATAGAGGGCGACAAGTAGATGCCATCAATGAAGAAAAAGTCAAAGTGAGTTGGGTAGAAAATGAAGGTGAAGACACCGTATATGTTATTAATACGTAAGGGAGATGAGTGAATTAAGTGTAAAACATTTACTAGGTATAAAATACATCACCAAAGAAGATATTGAGTTGATCTTCAAAACTGCCGATCACTTTAAAGAAGTGATCAATAGGCCGATTAAAAAAGTACCTTCTTTACGTGATATTACGATTGCCAATCTGTTTTTTGAAAATAGCACGCGTACCAAACTCTCTTTTGAACTCGCAGAAAAAAGACTGAGTGCCGATGTGATTAATTTTTCGGCAGCGGCTTCTTCGGTGAAGAAAGGGGAGACGCTGATTGATACTGTAAATAATATCTTATCTATGAAAGTAGATATGGTGGTGATGCGTCATCCAAATCCTGGAGCAGGCGTATTCTTATCAAAACATATAGATGCGAGTATCGTCAATGCAGGTGATGGAGCGCATGAGCATCCTACACAAGCGTTACTCGATAGTTATTCCATACGAGAGCGTTTAGGGGAAGTAGCGGGTAAAAATGTAGTGATCGTCGGTGATATCTTGCATAGTCGAGTGGCATTGTCTAATATTTATGCACTCAAATTACAAGGCGCCAATGTGAAAGTATGTGGCCCTAAAACGTTGATGCCAAAATATATTGAAAGCTTAGGTGTTGAGGTTGAATTAGACTTACGTAAAGCATTACAATGGTGTGATGTGGCGAATATGCTTCGTGTGCAGAATGAACGAATGGATATTAGTTATTTTCCAAGTACGAGAGAATATACCCAACAATACGGAGTTAATAAACAACTCTTAGAGTCTCTAGATAAAGAGATTGTGATTATGCACCCTGGTCCTATCAATAGAGGGGTAGAAATAACGAGTGATGTTGCCGATTCTGGACAAGCCATTATTTTGAATCAAGTGGAAAATGGAGTCGCAGTACGCATGGCAATTATCTATTTACTAGCATCCAAAATCAAGCAATAATGAAAGTCATACCAACAGATACGTATACCATTCTTGAAGACGAACGTGATGATGTATTAGATTTTGCATCGTATTTAGAACGTATTGTTCCAGAGAAATATGAAGATCGTAATCTTGTGGTTGATTTGTTACAATATACAGAGTTGACACTTGAACAGCTCGTTGCTTTTATCAAGCTCTCTAACTACCAACGTGCCGATAAAAAGTCTTTTGTGTTTGTAAATGCAGGTATTGATTATGACCTAATACCAGACGAAATGATTGTTGTGCCCACCCTACAAGAGGCTGAAGATATCATCCAAATGGAAGAGATTGAGCGTGATTTAGGGTTTTGATATGAGCGCACTTACTCGCCAGAAGAAAAACTTAAAAATAACGATTATAGTTATTTTCGTACTCACTGCAATTATTGGAATTGTACTGGGCTCCTTATTTGATATTGATGCACATTATTCAGGTAAGAATCGTATAGAGATCAAAGATATGATGCAAGTACCAGCGATTGTTTGTATTGTTACCTATGCTATTCTAGCCACTATTTTATTTTATATTCAACCACCAAAAAAGACGAAATCTATACGGTTTTTTATTTATATAGCTTTATATGTGGTAACTGTTTATTCTTATTTTAAAGATTTAAGTGCAGATCTATATAGTTATGTGAATATGCAATCTAAAGACAACTACACAATTGTAAGCACTTCAGATATATTTGTAAAGGGTATCGAAGATGAGTCAGGAGATATAGGCTATTATATAGTAGGTGCTATGGTAGAAAGCGGATATTATTCAGAACTTAATTTTGAAGTGCCTCAACAACGTTACTTTAAAATTAAAGGTAAAGAAGAAACAATACAGTTAAAGTTATACGAAGGGTACTTCGGATACTATCATTCTCCAGAAATAGTAGAATAGTATTTTTCATAATCATAAATCAATAATTCTTTTATTAATACTATAAGAAAGAGGGGGATTCCCACCGGAATTTATGCTGAGCCTAGTCGAAGTGTGGGAATGAAAATATCTTGACAAGAACCCAAAGTATTAAATAGATATGTATATTTTCGCGCATGTATTATAAACAACATCCATTAGTTTAGTTTCAACATGAGCATGAGTAGTACATTTACCGTATCTATTTTAGGCTGTTATGCCGCAGCTCCGGGTGCGTTTAAAAATCCAACGTCTCAAGTATTGGAGATTCGTAATCATGTGTTTTTAATAGATTGTGGGGAAGGGACACAGGTTGCCTTGCGGCGAAACAAAATAAAATTTGTACGGATCAAGCATATTTTTATTTCGCATTTACATGGAGATCATTTCTTTGGCTTGATGGGGTTGATCTCAACATTTAGTTTGTTAAAACGTACAGCACCATTGACTATTTATGGACCTGTAGGGATTAAAGAAATCGTTTTGTTACAGCTTAAGCTTATGCAAAATTTTACTAGCTATCCGTTACATTTTAAAGAATTGAGTAGTAAAGAACCTGAACTCATTTATGAAGATGATTCAATAACGGTCACGACTATTCCTTTGCAACATCGTATTTATACTAATGGATATTACTTTCAAGAGAAAGAAGGGCAACGTAAATTAAATATCAATACAGCGCTTAATCTCGATATTGATAAAGCCTATTTCAATAAAATCAAACAAGGAGGTGATGTGACCTTAGATGATGGAACTATCATCCCTAATGCCGAACTCACATTCGATCCACCAAAACCAAAGAGTTACGCTTATTGCAGTGATACAAAATATAAACCTACTATTGCTGATCAAATACAAAAGGCAACTGCGCTTTATCACGAATCTACATTTCTAGATAGCCATGAGCATTTATGTAAACCTACGGGACATAGTACAGCAAAACAAGCCGCAAGTATTGCAAAACAGGCTGAAGTAGAAAACCTTATCTTAGGTCACTATTCTACGCGGTATAAGGATATCAACGAGTTTAAAGAAGAAGCAGAAACTCTATTTCCTCACGTGTACCTCGCAGATGATGGCGAAGTATTTACGTTTTAAGAATGAAGACACCATGGAAGAAAAGAAACCTATACAGAAAAAAGCAGCGGCACAATTACAGGAGCATTTTGACCAATTAATACCCCGTAATCTTTTTCTTGTAAAACAAGATACGTATACAGATCGTGTGTATCGCGTAGCAGGATCTACTGCTGTAAAAAATAACATTACGATCTCTTTTAAAATAACGGAAGATAACGGGTATATCTGTGAATATTTTCTAGATGCAGATGGGTATACAGAGCATAGACGTTATTTCCTCTCTACTGATGAGGTCGAACTGCTTGAAAATTATGAAGCACAATTTGAAGATGAAGATATTTCTTATGAAGAGCAGATGCGTGTTGTAAAACATAATAAAGCGGTACGCGATTTATTGATCCAAAAAGGGTTTGTAAAAGGGAAAAAGAAGAAAAAGAAATAATATTTTTTCGCTTTCGCGAAAGCGTGTAAAAGCATATAGAGAATAGACCGCTTCGCTTTTAGAGAATAAAAAAAGAATAGCGTTTGAGTCTTCCCTCCTAGGAAGGAGGGCTAGGGAGGTGTGAAAGCGTTTTTTAATAAGTAATTAATAGCTTACTCATCTTTAACACACCCCTTAATCCCCTCTCTAGAGGGGAAATCTTACTTTACTGTCATTTAGATATTCAATAATTAAAAATAGAGTATTACTCTAAAATAGAGTAACACTCTATTTTTTTAAGATGTAGTTTTTTAAGAAACATTTTGTTCCCCTTCGGGGTTAGGGGGCATTGCTTTTAAACAATCGCTCCTAAAATCGTATCCAATCCGCAGCGTTCTATGAATTTGTTAGAGAATACCTTAGCAACATCATTAGATAGTAAGGTGTTACGTGCGTCAATCCAGGCATTTACGTTTGCAGCACCATACATATTTTTGATACGGGTTTTGTTGAGATTAAAGTTGATTTTCCCCCAATGAAGTGTGTATGGGATGTTTTTTTCTTCTAATCGATTCCAAGCGGCTTCATAAAAAGTACGCGCAGCTTTGCTATCAACACCATCCATTTCGAGAACACAGGTGTGTGTGAATTTGGTAAAACCTAAGGTCGCTTTGGTGCCTTTTACATAGCGCAAAGAAAGTCCGCCAGGAAATGGGCATTTTTTATTGACATCCATAATTTCTTCGACAACTCTGGCAGCATCTGCAATGTCTATGCCTATGGCAGCACTTGCCACCTTTCCTCTAAACTTGGTGCAGTTAAAAAGTTCGCGTATGGTTCCTGTTTGTGGTGGTTGCGGAGCAAAAGCAAGTCCGAACATGGTATTCACCATTGGTGGAATCAGCAAATTAGAAACGACGCCTAATCGATCTAATGTAGAAGACATGATTCCTAATAAATCATCTCCATACGTAAAGTTATTATCACGTACGACGGGTGTGTATGGTAACTCATACGGTTTTTTATACATGTATTTTAGGAATGCGCCTTTATCTGGATTATTCTTTTCAAACTTGTGTAGGTTGAAAAGAACTTCAAAGTGATATAGTTCTTTATTTGGGCCTGCGCCAGTTAAATTAAGACCTGAAAAGTCCAACTCGGTCATGGCTTTTTTCAAAACATCATTATATGGGATATCTCCTTTACGATGTTCTTCTAGTAAGAAAACAGGTTCGGTTTCAATCATGACACCGTGTATAAAACCAAAGCTCCCAAAACTTACTAAAGCGGCTTCAAAAAGCGCATCATCTTTAATGATTTTAGTGTCCAACCAATTAACAAATGTAGGTGCCGCAACAGGATAGGAAGCTCGTTCCAACCATACATGTTCGTTGGCGCCTGTGATAATATGTAAACCGACGACAAAGTCTTGAATAGCACCTACTTCAAAAGCCGCTCCATGCGTTCCTGTAGAGAGTGCTCCTGCAATGGTTTGTCCATTACTGGCTCCGGAGGCTTTGATAGATCTGGCAGGATCTTTTTTCGCTAGCCGCTTGTTGATTTCGTAAATGATGCTTCCACACTGTAGGAAATATAAATCTTGTGGTTGTTTCTGATAGTCGGTCGCTACATATTTTCGCGTAAGCGGGAAAGAAAAGTTTAGAGATGCAGTATCAATCAGACCTCCTTCGGTGACGCCTACTTTGGTAAATGACCAACCACTTCCCATAGCACGGAGTTTTATGTCATTATCTACACCATGCTTGATCAACCATTGAAAGTTTTTGGTAGTTTTATGATAACGCTCTTTTCGATTTTTGCCAGTTGGGTTATACACCTTAAAAGAGGTGTCTGGGACAAGATCATGGGTGAAATTCTCATGTTTGTTAGTCCATTCTTGAATGGGTAGTTTTTCTAATCCTTCTGGTATCATACTATGGTTGTTAGTGTATCCTCCTGGGAAAAAAATCTGCCCCTTGGACACAGGCTTTAGTATTCTTCTTTGATAAAATTATGGGTGTGTAGCTGTTTGTTTTTAATAGCTTGTACAGATAGCTACTACTTATTTTTTAATCGTCTAATCCTCCATCACCGTCTTGTTCTCTTGCACAGCCGTAAGAAACAGTTCTGTGATTTACGGTACCTAGGGTGACTAGGCTTAATAAAAAGTCTCCAAACGAAGATTTTGTAACTACCCACGACATGGCTTTTCCACGACATGGACATACGGCACCTTCTACTTCGGGATTTGCATTAACACGTTGTTGTTTCAATCCCCAGAAATAACTCCAGCTACTTTGTCTTTGACATTCTATATTGACAGCACTGTCTTGATATGGATTTGCTTCTACTCGAGTGGTTACACAAGAAGATGTGATACTTAGGAATAATAGTGTCGCTATTATGTACGTATACATCTGTATGGATCTTTGGACTTTCATAAAAAAATAGTTTACTCGATAATCGAGATTTAAATGTTCCGAGGCTTACCTCGAAATTAAATGGTTTTTCCTTAAAAATGTCTCGTGAGCTTGCCCCGAGGTAGTTTACTTGTAAAGTTATAAAAATCAGTATTTTGAAGCAAGGGGTTAATGCCCCTATTTTTACGTTGATTTTTGTAGGTTAATTCTGTGTGAAACAATGTGCTGTCCCTTTTAACTTTGTTAGCTTTCCCGTACCTTAGCGAGTATGAATAGAGACTTACATGATTTTAGGCAAACCTATGTAAAAGGGGAGTTACTTATAGCAGATATGAGTGATCATCCTATGCAACAATTTGCTGCTTGGTATCAAGAAATAGAAAAAGAGGGAGGAGTCAAAGAGCCTAATGCAATGACACTTGCGACGCTTGGTGAAGATGGTTTCCCTAAATCACGTATTGTATTGCTTAAAGAGTATGATCAGGAAGGGTTTGTATTTTATACAAATTATGAAAGTGAAAAAGGAGTGAGTATGGCAACGCATGCTCAGGTAGGAATCTCTTTTTTTTGGGCGAGTATGGAGCGTCAAGTAATTATAAAAGGGAATGTGTCTAAAGTAACTCCAGAGCGATCGGATCGTTATTTTAATGCACGTCCTAAAGATAGTCAGTTAGGAGCTTTGGTGTCTGACCAAAGTCGTGTTATTGAAAATCGTGAGGTATTGGAGGATACAATGAGTGCGCTTAAAGCGAAATATGAATCTCAAGATATTTCTAGACCATCACATTGGGGTGGGTATGTTGTGGAACCTGTCTCAGTAGAATTTTGGCAAGGAAGACCTAGTAGGTTACACGATAGAATTCGCTATCGAATAGAAGATCAAAAATGGATAAAAGAACGTTTAGCTCCTTGATATGAAAACATTGTACGTAGTTCGGCATGCGAAATCTAGTTGGAAATTTGATGTAACTGATCATGAACGTCCGCTTAATGATAGAGGGCTGCGCGATGCACCTAAAGTTGCAGCAGAAGTGGCTGGGTGTATGCCAAAACCAGATTTAATGATGAGTAGTGATGCGATGCGTGCAAAGACAACATCGTTTTTTTTCGCGAAAGCGTACAACATACCAGAAAAAGAGATCATTTTAGATTATACATTATATGATTTTGATGGACGGGATTTGGTCAATGTGATACGAAGTTGTGACGATGCGGTGGATTGCTTGATGGTGTTTGGACATAATAATGCAATGACTAATTTTGTAAACACGTATGGAGATAAGATGATAGATAATGTCCCTACATGCGGATTTACAGCCATCAAATTTGATATTAATCATTGGAAGGATATGAGTCAAGGAACGACTATTTTTACGTGCATACCTAAAGAATTATAAATACATGAACGAACTGCAGAAAAATAAATATATAAATAGAGAGTTAAGTTGGTTACAGTTTAATGGACGTGTATTACAAGAAGCAACCGATGAGACGGTACCGCTGATAGAGCGATTACGTTTTTTAGGTATTTTTTCTAATAATCTTGATGAGTTTTTTAAAGTGCGTTATGCCACTGTACGTCGTATTGTACGTGCTGGTCGTAAAGGTAGAAAAGCATTAGGAGTCTATACCGCAGAAGAATTACTACCTATGATCACCGATATTGTGATCGAGCAACAGGCGGAGAGCTTACATATTTTACATGATATTTATGAAAAGCTTGAAGCGGAAGGAATCCAAGTACTTAAAGAAACTGAAATTGAACATGAGGAGCATCAACGATTTATAAAGGATTTTTTTACGGAAGAAATAAGTCCTGCAATAGAAACCATCATTTTAAGAGAAGATGTAGAGTTGCCACGTATACAGGATCTGGATGCATACTTGACTATTAAGATGGTGATGAAAGGTAAGGAAGCTCCTATGTATGCATTGTTAGAAATTCCTAGCAGTGTAGATCGTTTTATTGTCTTGCCTAAGATAGATGATCATGATTTTATTATTATGGTGGATGATGTGATCCGATATAACTTAGATAGTATTTTCAATATTTTTGATTATGAATCTATCTCTGCGCACATGATTAAAATCACGCGTGATGCAGAGCTTGATATAGAATCTGATCTTGGGAAGAGTTTTCTGGAAAAACTTTCAAATTCTGTACAGGGTCGGGAAGATGGAGCTCCTGTCCGTTTTGTATATGATAAGACCATAGAAACAGAAACACTCGATTTTTTGCTTAAAAAACTGGATATAGAGAAGGATGATAGTATTATCCCTGGAGGAAGGTATCATAATCGTAAAGATTATATGAGTTTTCCGAGTTTAGGGCGTAAGAATTTGTTGTATCCAAAACAAAAAGCGCTTCCTATTAAAGGAATTACGCTGGACTGTAGCATGTTTGAAAAGATTGCAAAGAAGGATTATTTACAGTATGCTCCTTATCATACATTTGCGTATACGATTAAGTTTTTAAGAGAAGCTGCTTTAGACCCAAAAGTGAAATCTGTAAAAATTACTATATATAGACTTGCCAACATATCACATATTGCGAGTGCGCTAGTTAATGCTGCTCAGAATGGAAAAGAAGTTACGGTACAAATAGAATTACGTGCACGTTTTGATGAAGAATCAAATATGATGTATGCCAAGCAAATGGAAAACCAAGGAGTGAAACTTATCTTTGGGGTGCCAGGTTTAAAAGTACACAGTAAAGTATGCGTGATTGAGCGTGAAGAAAATGAAAAAATAAAAAGGTATGGTTTTATAAGTACAGGGAACTTCAATCATAAAACGGCCAATATTTATACAGACTACACTCTTTTTACAGCAGATCAACAAATACTAAAAGATTTATCCAAGCTGTTTATGTTTTTTGACACGAATTATATCGTCAATAAATATAAACATCTGGTGGTGTCTCCACATTATAGTAGAAATACTTTTTATAGACTTATCGGTGAAGAAATAGAGAAGGTAGAAGAGGGGGGTAGAGGTTATATTCTTCTTAAACTGAATAGCTTGTCTAACTATGCAATTATAGATAAGTTATATGAAGCAAGTCAAGCTGGTGTTAAGGTAGATTTAATTATTAGAGGGATTTGTTGTTTAATTCCTGGTGTACCTGGTTTAAGTGAGAATATACGTGCTATTAGTGTGATAGATCGATTTTTAGAGCATCCTAGAGTGTACGTTTTTGGAAAAGGAGAAAGTTCAAAGGTGTATATATCTTCTTCAGATTGGATGTCTCGTAACTTAGATAATAGAGTAGAGGTGAGTTGTCCTATCTATGATCAAGATGTAAAGAGAGAAATCCTTGAAACATTAGATATCTGTTGGAATGATAATGTGAAAGCAAGAATGCTCAATGAACGTCAAGACAATGCATACGTTCAAAATGATAAACCTAAAGTGAGATCTCAATTTGCTACATACGATTATTATTTAAATGCTATAGAAGAGTAATGTTAACTATTGAGAAATATGCAGCGATTGATATAGGGTCTAATGCAATTAGGCTTCTAGTGGCTAATGTTATTGAGCAAGATAATAACCCTACGCTATTTAAAAAAAATGAATTAATTAGAGTTCCTATTCGATTGGGAGAAGATGTTTTTTCTGAAAATAGTGAAATTTCAGAAAAAAATATTCAAAGAATGCTGGATGCTATGCAAGCATTCCGATTGCTTATGAATGCGCACCAGGTAAAGTATTATAGAGCTTGTGCAACATCTGCTATGCGAGAAGCTGCTAATGGTGATATTGTTGTGCAAATGGTGAAAGAAAAAACATCTATAGAAATAGAAGTCATAGATGGAAAAGAAGAAGCTTCTATCATTGCAGCTACAGATTTACATAGTATTATTGAAAAGGATAGAGTATATCTTTATGTAGATGTAGGAGGAGGTAGTACAGAATGCACGTTATATGACCAAGGGAAAGTAAAAACTTCAAAATCTTTTAAAATAGGAACGGTACGTATTTTAAATAATCTTGTTAGTGAGTCCATCTGGGAAAGTATGTCTCAATGGATTACTCGTGAAACTCAGATGTATTCAAAAATTACGGTGATTGGTTCTGGGGGGAATATTAATAAGATTATTAAAATGAGTGGAAAGAAATCTAGCAAATCACTTTCTTACTTGAATTTACTGAAATTTTATAGAAAACTAAACGATCTGAGTTATGATGAGCGTGTAGTGAAATTAGGTCTTAACCCTGATAGAGCCGATGTAATTATTCCGGCGCTTACTATCTATATGCGAGCTATGAAATGGTCTCATGCAGAGCATATTGTTGTTCCTAGTATTGGGCTATCTGATGGTATTATAAAGACGTTGTATAAATCAAAATAGAGGCTTTTATCTTCAACTTAAAATCAATGTTGGTCATTAGTCGATGTTTTTTTAACATTCAAAGATTAATGAGCTTCCTTCTTTTATTTTTTTCATTAAATCCTGAAAAGGATGTATCTTTCGCTCGGAAGATACATACTTTAGTTATAATTATACGATGTTTATAAATGAGTTAAACTAGTATTTTATACTATTATAATACTTGAGAATTATGAAAAAAATTACATTATTATCTAGCCTTTTATTGATGCTTTGTTGCTCATTATCAAAGGCACAAGATATAGGATATGGTTTTAAGTTAGGGGCTAATGTGAGTCAGATTAATAGCTTCTCTTTTGATATTGTCAATACTGCAGGTGACACACCTCGAGAAGGTTTTGATACATTAGAAAGTAGTAATCTCGGGTTTGCTATTACTTTTTTTGCTGAAATCCCAATTAATGAGCGCCTTGCTTTTCAGCCAGAATTTATATTTTCTTCTCAAGGAAATAAATTTGAAGGGTTGCGATATGAATACCTTCAGTTGCCATTAGCTCTAAAAATTAATTTGAATAAATTTTTTATTAACCTTGGGCCTCAAGCGGGATTAAAAGTATCTGCTTTTGAGCAATCGG
>CAKZKZ010000554.1 GCA_937124495.1 uncultured Dokdonia sp.
TCGACAGATTCTTGCAGCCTGCGACAGATAAAATGATGCACTATCATACTTTTCTAGCTGGGCATAAATACCTCCCAGATTCAACTGAGACCTGATCAAGGAAGTTGTATCTTCAAATGTGACCGTTATTTTATAGGATTCTAAAAAGTTTCTTTTTGCATCATCCAATTTCCCACGTGAGTCGGATGTGAAGAATATTCCCAGATTGTTATAAACTTTTGCAGCCATCTCAAGATTATCATTTGCTTCACTCAGGTCCAGGCTTTTGTAGTAATACACAATCGCAGAATCAGGCAATTTTGACCTGTCAAACAAAAACAATGATATCTCATGAAAAAAATACTTACAATACTCATCATACCTGTACTTCAAAAGCATTGGTTTGCAGATCTCGTGTTTGCAAGCATTCGTTTTATATGTGGAATGTTACTATGCCTAGAATTTGGATCGGGGAAGTTCGGAATGCCTTGGACACCTGAAGGACAAAATCTTTCTCTTTTTGAAGTGGCTGCTTGGTTTCCAAAAGATGTTGCCGAATACGGAGGCATATTTGCCCTTATGCCAGTTTTCTTTGCTTGGATGGGTGCTTTTAGTGAAGCCGTAGGAGGTCTCTTATTTGCTTTTGGATTAAAAACAAGAATCACAGGGTTTTTAATTATGTGTACCATGTTGGTAGCCATATTCATGCAAAAATGGGGGCAAGGTACCTGGGCAATATTACCAGCAATGAGCTTCCTATGGGTAGCTATATATCACATCTATCTAGGATCAGGTCGTTTTGGATTAGACTATCTAATTTCTAAAAAGCTAAAATAAATATCATAACAATAATTAATTATATAAAAATTAAAACTCATGAAAAAACTAACATTCATATTACTTCTTGTCGGAATAACAAGTGTAGCACAAATTAAAGGGAACAAAGAGATCACTACAAGAACAATAAATGTACAAGACTTAACCGCTATTGAAATGGGGCTTTATGCAAATGTGATAGTAGATCAAAATGCAACCGCAGAGATGGTCATTACGACAGATAGTAATATCCAGGAGCTTATCGATACAGAGGTGGTAGATGGCACGCTTAAACTTGCACAGTTGGAGTGGATACAACCATCACAACGAATTAAAATCACCATTGGTGCTAAGAATCTTAAAAGGTTGCAAGTAGGCGTAAACGAGACAGTTCAGCTTAAAAATGTAGATCAAGAAGCTATTACGCTTGTAGCACTCAACGGGAAGATTATAGCTTCTGGAAAAGCAAATAGTGTAAGTATAGGTGCAGAAAATGGTATTGTGAATGCTTCAAATCTCAAGGTAAAGCAGGCTAATGTGAATATTTGGGGCAAAGGAAAAGCGATTGTAAACGCTACAGAACTTGTAGAAAGTAAACTTGATAAAAATGCTCGCTTAGAATTTGTACAGCAGCCTGCAGAGATAAAAGGAGATGCAAATACTGTCAGTGAAGAAGCTAAGATTGCTTTCGCGAAAGCGCAATATATAGATGTCAAAATCAAAAATAATTCCTTTAACCGAAATCATTTTGCCGTAAAAGGGCCTAAGCAGGATGGAAGTTACTTTGGCTACGGTTTCCCGATGATGCCTGGGGCAACTAAGAAAGAACGTTGGACTGTAGGAACAAAAATTTATAAGACCAATGCTATTGGGGTAAAAAAATTGCTTTTAATCATTGCGGGTACAGATGAAGGGAAGACTATTAAATTATTTGAGGACTAATGAAATTATTACAGAAAATAAGACGCTTAGGGAAGAAAGGGAACACTAATCTTATTGTAGCTGGCAGTGCACTTTTTATAAGTG
>CAKZKZ010000555.1 GCA_937124495.1 uncultured Dokdonia sp.
TAGAGAAGAACGTGCTTTAAATACATTAAATGGAACTATTGGCGAAGCTTTAGGAAAACTATATGTTGACAAAAAATTTCCACCTGAAGCTAAAGCTAAAGCTGAAAAAATGATTAAAAATATCATGTTAGCTTTTGAAAAAAGAATTGATAATTTAAAATGGAAGAAACCAGAAAAAAAAGAAAAAGAGAAGGAGAAATTAAAGAAAATGAATGTTAAAATTGCTTATCCAGACCAATGGAAAGACTATTCTGAGCTTAATGTAGAAAGTGTTGAAAACGGAGGGTCTTATTTTAGTAACATTCAAAATGTAAGAGCTTGGAATTATATGGACGACCTAAATAAGTTAGGTAAACCTGTAGATAAAAGCGAATGGTTAATGGCGCCACAAGTTGTAAACGCATATTTTATGCCTCCATACAACGAAATTGTTTTTCCTGCTGCCATATTGCAACCGCCTTTTTATAATTATCAAGCTGATGAAGCTGTTAATTACGGTGGTATTGGCGCTGTAATTGGACACGAAATATCGCATTGCTTTGACGATTCTGGGTCGCGCTACGATGCTAATGGGAACTTAAATAACTGGTGGACAGATAAAGATTTAGAGCAATTTACAGCGCTTGGTAAAAAGCTATCTGATCAATATGCTGCTGTTGAAGCCTTACCTGAAACTTTTTTAAATGGAGAATTCACTCTAGGTGAAAATATTGGAGATTTAGGTGGTATTAATGCGGCTTACGATGGACTGCAATTATATATGGCCGAAAATGGTAGGCCAGAAAACATTGATGGTTACACTCCAGAACAACGTTTTTTCCTTTCTTGGGGAACTATTTGGAGAACTAAAATGCGTGATGAAGCACTTAAAAACTTAATTATGACAAACACTCATGCTCCAGGAATGTATAGGGCTTATATGCCTCTTAAAAATGTTGATGCTTTCTATGAAGCTTTCGATATTAAAGAAGGAGATAAAAGTATAGCTTCTGCACGTATAGAAGCCTTAGAAATTTCCTATGCTACTACGATTCAATCATTATTTTCTAATGATGATATATTGTATGAAGTGCAAGAATATGTACAAGATATATTCTATGATGTAAGAGCGATTGTAGATAAAGCATATACTCCTTTGGTGTATACTACTATTGTTTCTTTTGGAGAATTGCTCTCTACCTATATATTTAGTGCGTACTTACGACAAGAAGGAGTGAACGTTCAATTGTTACCCGCATTGGACTTTATGAGAATCGATAGAAATAACGAACCAGATACCTTTTATATTCGTCAGAATATTCATCGTAGTATCGATGAGTTGCCAGCGGCAGATATCTATATTACACAAGGTTTTATTTGTCTTGATGTAGATGGGAATGTATCCAATCTACAACGAGGTGGAAGTGATTATACGGCGACTATTATAGGAGCGGCTGTTCGTGCAGAAGAAGTCCAAATATGGACAGATATCGATGGATTTCATAATAATGACCCTCGTTTTGTACCTAAAACTACACCTATCTCTAACTTGTCTTTTGATGAGGCGGCAGAACTTGCTTACTTTGGAGCCAAAATTTTGCATCCACAAACGGTGATGCCTGTTCGTGAACTCGATATTCCTGTACGATTAAAAAACACCATGGACCCTCATTCTTATGGTACATTCATAACCAATAGTGTACACGGCGAAGGCATTAAAGCAATTGCTGCAAAAGATGGTATTACTGCTATAAAAATAAAATCAGGTAGGATGCTACTCGCTCATGGTTTTCTAAAAAAGATTTTCGAAATCTTTGAGCGCTATGAGACGTCTATAGATATGATTACAACCTCAGAAATTGCAGTATCATTGACCATAGATGATACCACATATCTAAAACCCATTGTAGAAGAATTGGAACGATTTTCTTTTGTGGAAGTAGATCAACAACAATCTATTGTCTGTCTCGTTGGAAACGCTATTATATATCATAACCAAACCCATAAATTATTTCAAATCCTCCAAGATGTCGATGTTCGTATGATTTCTTATGGAGGGAGTCACAATAATATTTCTTTATTGATTCACTCGGATCATAAAGTGAATACCCTACAACGGTTACACGCCTATCTTTTTGATGCTGTGACTGTGTAAAATAAATGAAAAAGGAAGTTAAATTAGTTTAGTTTATTTGTTGATGGGAGATTACCAGTTTGAGTAGTCTCCCTTTTATGTTTCCGTACTTCGACGGGCTCAGCATAAACTTCTTTATTACTTTGTTTTTAGAAAGTATACCAAAGCAATAACCCTATCCAGAAAGAGACATTTTATTGCTTCTTTGAGCTTTACGATGAAGCTTTATTATATAATACAGGTTCAACAAAGTGATTCCAAAAGCGTGACATTGAGATGTACAATGAACTGTTTTGAGATGAAATAAGTGTTTTGTGACTCAAAGTGTTTAACACATTGTCAATTTTCCTTTACAAATTAACAATCAATGCAATAAACAATGATTTTGTTAGAAAATCCATATCAACTAATGTCAATTTTCCAAAAATAAAGTTTAAGTTTGAAGTGCAAATGTGTGCTTTTGCCTAGCATCATCGTACACAAAAGGGGGTATTCACAAGCTAAATAATTATGAAGAAAGTTATTTTTTGCGTTGCGATAGTGACACTATTTGTGTCTTGTCAAAATGATGATGATTATCAAGAAATTGATCAATCATTAATAGATGATACATTACAAGAACTACTATTAGATGCTTCAGAAGGGGCAGGAAATTCATTTTTTATACTACCAGATAGTGACGATTATGGTTTGATTCCTCAAGACCCATTGAACCCTATTACGTCTGCAAAAGTAGCTTTAGGGCAATTACTATTACACGATACGGCAATGGGAGGAGATCCTAAGACAGAAGGAAGAGAATTTCAATATGCGTGTGCTACGTGTCATCCCGTGGCAGCTGCTTTTAATGCGGGTAGAAGACAAGGTATTGGAGAAGGTGGTATTGGTTTTGGGCTCAAGGGAGAAGGTCGTTTTGTAGACCCATTGATGCCTATAGATTCATTAGATGTACAACCCGTACGAGTGCCTACGTTATTAAATCTGGCGTATCAGGATGTTGCCTTGTGGGATGGTCGTTTTGGAGGAACAGGTACCAATGCAGGTACAGAAGCCGGATGGGAACTTATTCCTGAAAACTTTGAAGGATTTCAAGGTGTTGAGGTGCAAGCGATGCAAGGACAAGACGAGCATAGACTGCTAGTAGATGAAGCCTTTGCAGATACGTATGGATACAGAGATTTATTTGATGCTGCTTTTCCAGAGGTATCACAACCAGATCGATATTCTAGAAGAACTGCAGGACTGGCTATTGCAGCATTTAATAGAACATTACTATCTAACAAAGCTCCTTGGCAAGAATACTTGAAAGGAGATCTAAGTGCGTTAACAAATAAACAAAAAAGAGGCGCTGTTGTATTTTTTGATCAAGGAAAATGTGTGCAATGTCATACAGGTCCAGCATTAAAAGATAAAGCATTTCATGCCTTTGGATTTGGAGAATTTAATGGAGATCCTGATGCTGTGATTAAGCCTGATGTCGATATCGCTGCTGTAGCAAGAGGAAGAGGTAATTTTACAGGAAACTCAGAAGACGATTATAAGTTTAAAACACCTACGCTTTATAATCTCGTAGATGGAGGATTCTTTGGTCACGGAAGCACATTTTCATCAGTAAGAGACGTGGTGGTCTATAAAAATGAAGGAACACCTCAGAACACAACCGTACCGTCGGAGCAACTAGCAGATGAATTTGGAGGATTAGGATTAACAGAAATACAGATTAATGATTTGACCGCTTTCTTATCAGAAGCACTTAGAGATCGTGACTTGACAAGATATGTTCCTGAGGCATCCAATAGCGGTTTTTGCTTTCCTGCAAATGACCCCCAGGCGAGAATAGATTTAGGATGTGATTAATAATTAGATATTATGTTTTAATCGGATACGACTACTTTTTATATGTAACGAACTTATTCTAATGTAGCCGTCGTTTCTACAGGTAGTAATCTAGAATCTTCAAGAGCAGCGGTACGATGTCCTGTAATAGCAAGATATTTTTCGTTTTGCGCAAATGCAAGAAAGGTAGCGGCATCTTTATGCTTTACCAATAAAACAAGATCCCAATCTTCTTCAGAAGGTCCGATGAGAAAGGCATTGCTTTTCCCAGAAAACAACACTTCACTTCCTGCCTCTTTTAAAAACGGAAGTGTATGATCCATGTATAATTGATAGGCTTCTTTTCCAGAAATCGCTTCTTTTGGAGCTATAGATGGGAACCCAGAATAATCAGCAATGTCTTTAAACTTTAAAAGATTAAGCATCACGATTTCTCCTTTAGGCGGATTAGAAAAATAATTTCTCCCAGCTTCAGGAGTTACGTCTAGAAAGGATGTTCTTGGCATATCTGATGTATGATTAATAGGTGATGTGTCTTGGTATGCTTTCGCGAAAGCGTATTATACAAGATATTTAATTATTAGTTCACTTGAATACTTACAGTATAATCTTCAAGCGAAAGTGGTACGCCTTCTTCTGGAAGAGGTTGTAACGCTATTAACTCTATATGTAAGTCAAAAATTGACGCACTGGTTGGAAAATTAAGTTCGTTATTAATAAATCCAGCAGTATTGAGCCCAAAATCCATGGTCTCATCTTCATTTGTTATAGTCATTTTTACTTCAGCATTACCAGCCCAAACACAATTAATATTTGTTGGACATCTATCATCATCTATATTTTTTAAAGTTATTGTAATGTTCCCTTCCTGATAAATTACAGATTCATTATCTGACGAACCATCATCAGTTGAACAACTTAAAAAAAATATTGCAATAAGTAATGTGAAACCAAGTGCTTTATTAAAGTTCATGTTAATAAGTGTTAAAGGTTATTAATAAGATGCAGAGTTATCAATTTAGTTGCGTCAAATTATTATCAACATGGTTTATCTCTAATAAAAATAGATTAAGAATTCATAATATCCTCAATCTCCTCTACGGTAATTGGGATGTCACGCATTAAATTGAAAGGAGCTCCGTTTTCTTGAATCACTACATCATCTTCTAGTCGAATACCAAATCCTTCTGCAGGGATATAGATTCCAGGCTCTACGGTAAAGACATTATTAGCTTGCATAGGCTCGTGTAATAATCCATAATCATGGGTGTCAAGTCCCATGTGATGACTCGTACCGTGCATAAAGTATTTTTTATACGCAGGCCAGTCTGGGTTTTCGTTTTGAACATCCGCTTTATCTATAAGTCCTAGTCCTAATAGCTCAGAAGTCATTAATTTTCCTACTTCTACATGGTATTGTTCCCAATACGTTCCAGGAACAAGCATTTTTGTAGCATCATCTTTTACACGTAGTACGGCATTGTACACTGCCTTTTGACGATCTGTAAAACGCCCACTTACAGGAATAGTGCGAGACATATCACTAGAGTAGTTCGCATATTCTGCCCCTACATCCATTAAGATTAAGTCACCATCTTTACACTGTTGATTGTTTTCTATATAATGCAATACATTCGCATTATTCCCAGACGCTACAATAGGTGTGTAGGCAAATTTCTTAGAACGATTACGTAAAAATTCATGCATATATTCTGCTTCGATTTCAAATTCCCAAATGCCAGGCTTTACAAATTCTAATACACGACGAAATCCTTTATTGGTAATATCACATGCTTGTTGAATAAGATCAATTTCGATAGGATCTTTTACAGCACGTAAGCGTTGTAGAATAGGATTACTTTTAGCCACGCTATGCGCAGGGTATTTTGCTTTCCACCACTTTGTAAAACGATCTTCACGCGTTTCTGTTTCTACAGAGGCACGGTAATGCTCGTTGGTATTTACATATACGGTATCTGCATACGTCATCAACTCTGCAAATATTTTATCTAAATCTTGAAGCCAAAATACGGTTTTGATACCTGAGGTTTCCAATGCTTTCTCTTTGGTTAGTTTCTCTCCTTCCCAAACAGCAATATGCTCATTGGTTTCTTTTAAAAATAAAATCTCACGATATTTTTCCTTTGGACATTCTGGAAATAACACCAAAATAGATTCTTCTTGATCTACACCACTTAAATAGAAAATGTCTCTATGTTGCTCAAATGGCATGGTGCTATCTGCACTAATAGGGTAGGTGTCATTACTATTAAAGACAGCAAGACTATTTGGCTTCATTTGTGCCATAAAGTTTTTGCGATTTTTAATGAAGAGGGTATTGTCTATTAGGTGATATTTCATAGCTGTCGTATTTCAAGATTATATATCCAAAAATAAGGATTGCAGTTTTTAATAAATACGCCAAATGGCATTATTTTATATTTTTTCTGATTCTGCTCATGTGCCTCAACGAAATTCCCAAAAAAGAAGATAAATAATGTAAAGGTACTTTTTGAAGTAGTATAGGTTCGTTTTGTAATAATTTTTGATACCGTTCTTCTGGTGATAGCGTTAATAAATCAATACGGTGATCATCAATTTTATAGATTTGATTCTCTATAAGATGATAATAGAAGGTATGAAACGCTTGATTATGTTGCATAAGATATTCAAAATCTTGAATCGTGATGACCTGTAACGTGCAATCAGTAACTGCTTTGATGTTTTTTCTAGAAGGAACTTTGTTTTTAAAACTATTAAGTGCAGTCGTACAAGAGTTTTTTAAAGCGAGATACGTGGTTTTTTCTTCTCCTAAAATATTGAGAGAGTGTTGTAAAATGCCTTTTTGTATATAGCAAAAGTAGGTAGAAATAGCCCCTTCTGTAACAAACAATTCGTTTTTTGAAAGCTGCATTTGGTTGAAAGTGTTGAGAATCTCAGGGACAAGATGCGTTAATTCTTTATCATTAATGACAGTGATTAAATATGTTTTGAAATCATCATGAGTCTGAGTCATTGCTAATGCCTTTCTTTTTTGTTTTATCAAAAGTACAACATGTGTTTAGTTTTGCTTCTATATACGCTTTCGCGAAAGCGTTAATACATGAAACTTCCTTAAAAGAGCGTTGAGATATAAAGACACTAATTTTTACTAGCTTTAGCATTCGTAAAACCTAATTTTACATATATGCGTTATGTGTTTATGATTGTTATGATGTCTGTTTTAGGAACAATACAGGCGCAATTCAAAATAACAGACTACCATGTTTTTAGTAATAATGGTCATAGTGTTGTTTTCTTTAATGAGTCTGGAGAGCATGTGTTTTTTACTACCTATAAAAATCATGAATTGGTTGTAGAAGATTTGTGGACAGGTGATCGAGAACGTAAAAATGCTATTGTAGGTCAGATTGTAAATAAAAAACCTACTGTTTTTGAAGAGAAAACTCTTCAAGTATTAGAGGTATCTCAACGAGTCTCTAAAAACTATAAAACAGAAAACAATAACATTTCTGTACGCTTTTTGAAAAATGATACCTATGAGATTGTAGATGCTTCAAAAACTGTTACTGCCCAAGGGCATTATTACATGTCTAATGAGTCTATTTTAAATTTGACTAATGTAGATGGGGATTATATAGGTGCTGTTATTAATAAAGAAGGATTATTATTGATTATAGGGGAAACAGTACTTCATTTAATCGTTAAAAATGAATAAAATAGTATTCTTTCTATCGTTTCTTTCAATTGTATGCTCGGCTCAGGAAAATACGATTGATTATATCGCATACTCAGATAATACTTATTATGAAATCTTAAAACACAAAAAAAACGTTACGGTTATAAAGTATTATTTGAATGAATCAAAACTCAAAAAGGATACGTTAGATTTTACTTCCTTAGAAGAAACTAAAAATAAACTCCGTTTTGAAACTATAGTGAAATCAAAAAGGCTTGAAAAAGAATTAAATATTTACCCTAAAGAGCCTTTGCAGAAACCTAATTTTGGAAGTTTAGTAAAAACAGAAAAGCTTCAAAGAGAAGGGATTATATATGAGAGGATTGGTTTAGATTTTAAAACAAATACAGATACACTCTATACTTTTCAATTTCATAGAAATGGGAACAAAGAATTATGGTATTTGTCGGGAGATGATAGTCTTGATATTTATAATCGATTTTGGTGTAGACATAAAGAGCAACCTGTTTTTATACCTGTGAGAAATAAAAAATTTGATGTAATACTTGTTCAAAAAAGCACAAGACTTAGTTTGATTTATTTTGATAAAAGAAAAGGGATTCAAGGTAACATTCGATTTTAAACTTGTTAAATCCCTTCCAAAAAATTAAAGCTCATTATTAATAAGAGAGAGCCCAATAAGATTTCAAATACTATTAATATCTATAAAACTTCAACGACTTTGATACCCTTGCTCCATTCACATAATTGATTTAAAATAGGTAACAATTGTTGACCTTTTTCTGTAAGAGAATATTCAACTCTTGGGGGTGTTTCTGGATAAGAAGTGCGTAATACAATACCTCGAGATTCCATTTCTCGAAGTTGCTCGGTTAATACTTTTCTACTAATGTTTTCTATTCGAACTGCCAATTCTCCAAAACGTAATGTTTTACCAGCAAGCATATAAATGATAATAGAGGTCCATTTGTTTCCTATGATGTTCATAGAGTGTGTTATAGGGCATTTATTTGGATTGTGCATG
>CAKZKZ010000556.1 GCA_937124495.1 uncultured Dokdonia sp.
TTAGCGCTCTTTTTTGCAGGAGTTTTAGTAGTTCATTGGTTGGGCTTTTATGATCATTTATATCTTATGTAATGAAGAAAGATATACTAACATATACCATCCCTGTTGAATTACAACAACGCGTTAGTGCAGAACAAGCCTATCAATACCGTATTGTACCTATTGAAGAGAAAAATAACACACTCGTTTTTTATTCAGATACACCTACGCCCGATGCTTTATCTCAAGAACTTCTCATTTTTTTAGGATATGCTGTAAAAATAACACAGATAGATACAGAAACGCTCAATACGTATTTAAGCACAAATTTCAGAAAATCTTTTGATGCAGAAAATCAACTGCTTACGCACACACAAGATTTTTTAGAGAAAGTACTATTAACAGCTAAAGCAGTTGGGAGTAGTGATATTCATTTTGAGCCCCTTGCAGATACATGTCGTATTCGTTTTCGTACAGACGGAAAGCTGAAAGAGCAGTACAGAATTCCAAAAGAAGACTATCCTGTTATTATTAATAAGATTAAGAATCGAGCGAGTTTAGATGTTACTCAAAGTCGTTTGCCACAGGATGGAAGAATTACTGTTACAACGGCAACTGATGAGTTTGATATACGAGTTTCTACCCTTCCTTCTTTAAATGGTGAAGGGATCGTACTTCGTATTTTAAGTAAAGACACTTCAAATATTCAGTTAGATCAATTAGGATTTACTAAAGAAGAACTCATGATTTATAGAGAAGGTGTGCGTAATCCTAATGGTATTGTACTCATATCGGGACCCACAGGATCTGGAAAAACAACGACATTGTATGCTACGCTTAAACTCTTAAATAAAATAGACACGAAGATTTTAACCATTGAAGACCCTATAGAATATACCCTAGAAGGGGTCATGCAAATGCAACTCAGGGAAGATATAGGATTAGATTTTGAAACAGCGCTTAAAACATTTTTACGTCAAGATCCAGATATTATTATGGTGGGTGAGATTCGTGACGTTAAAACAGCAAATATGGCGATACGCGCAGCACTTACAGGTCACTTGGTACTCTCTACAATTCATACGAATTCTGCATGGGGAACCATTTCTCGATTAATCGATATGGGAGTGCCTGCACACTTAATTGCGAGTACCTTGAATTTGAGTGTCGCACAACGATTGGTGCGTAAACTATGTGTACATTGTAAAAAAGAAGAAACTATAAAAGAAGATACCTTTCCAATTAATTACAGCTATCCAAAAAGTTTAACAAAGCATTACACAGCACAAGGCTGTTCTCATTGCTATCATACTGGATATTTGGGAAGAAAAGCAATGTATGAACTTCTTCCTGTGACTAAGGAATTATCAGTACATATCAAGAATAATGAAACACAGATAGATGATTATCTGGAGAAGGAAAATATAAAACAATTAAGCGATCAAGCGATACATCTTATTCAAATGGGGGAAACATCTGTAGATGACGTATTTGCATTACTAGCGAACTAATAGTACATGATAAAAAAAATAATATTCGTATGGATATGTGTCTTTATGGCGCAAGACATTGTAGCACAAGATTATGACGAGCAGCGGATACAGCAATTAGAAAATGAATTGACTGCCATCTCTACTGAGGTGCCTGGTCTTTCTGAAAAACTCAATATTGATCTACAGCAATCTAATTTATCTACATTTCTTTTAGGAATCTCGGAGATACATACCATTAATATGGATGTCAATCCTGAGTTGCAAAGTATACAGATTATTAACAACTTTAAAGATGTAGCAGTCTCAGATGTGTTATTGTATGTGTGCAAGAATTACAGTATGACGATTGACTTTACGGGAAATATTTTATACATCACACCGTATCAAAAAGAGATTGTTTCAGAAGAGCGTGTTTTTAATATTCAATATGATCCTAACGCGCAAATTCTAAGTGTTGATCTGAAAAATGATAATCTCTCTGATGCTTTTAAAGCAATCTCTGATCGATCAGGGAAAGGAATATTTTATACACCAGACGTAGCGAATGCAAATATTTCTGCTTTTATTAAGGAATTGCCTTTTGCTATTGCTATGGAGAAAATAGCATATTCCAATAATCTTATCGTATCAAAAACTAAAGATGGTTCTTTTGAATTTGAATCAGCTAACATATCACCTACTACTATAAATGGTCAAAATACGAGACCTGCTAGATCTCGAAATGCTAGTTTCTTTTTTGAAGTTATAGATGCGAATGAGAAACGCCTTAATGTTGATATTCAAAATGCATCCATTGCAGATATTATCTACGATATAGGAAATGAATTGAATCTTGATATTTTTATAGCAACCCCATTAAATGATGCGGGCTTTGCTAGTGTTACAGCAAAGGATATCACTTTTGATCAATTGTTAACCAAGATTTTTGAAAATTCAACTCTTGTATTACCTGTCACAAATACAACAGCAAATACTCCTAATAGAAGTGGTCAAAATACGTCATCAAATCCAACGAGTCCATCAGATCGATTTACTTTTAAAAAAGAAGATGGGGTCTATTATTTTGGAACGTACAGACAGCTCACCCTTCGTAACTCTGAGGTAATTCCACTGCGTTTTCGCTCGATAGGAGTTTTATCAGACCCGCAACGCTCTGGCAGAAGCGCTGGAAGATCAAATACTAGTTTTGGATTTAATTCAGGATTTGGAAATAATAATTCAACTTTTGGAAATACTACAGGTAATTTTAATCAGAATCAATCATCTACACAAACTAATCAAAGAAATAGAGATACTGAAAGGTCGGATATTAGTACGCTTATTCCAGATGATATCAAACAAGACTTGAATATTATAGCTGATAATGAACTTAACAGTTTTATTGTCAGTGGTGCTAGCGCCGATATTGAGCGCTTTAAAAAGTTTGTGAAGGAAATTGATAAGAAAATCCCTATTGTCATTATAGAAGTGATGATCTTAGAGGTGAATAAAAATTCGACATTGGATGCGGGTATTGAATGGGGTATCGGATCAGAGCCAACGACCACACAAGGAAGCCTTTTTCCAGAAACCAATATTAATTTAGGATCTAGTACGATTAATCGAATTTTAGGACGCATTGATGGATCAAGTTTTTTTAATATTGGACAAGTAGGCCCTAATTTCTTTGCAACTATTAGAGCTTCTGAATCTAATGGGAATTTTAAAATAAAATCATCACCTCGTATTACCACTCTTAATGGACACCGTGCTTATT
>CAKZKZ010000557.1 GCA_937124495.1 uncultured Dokdonia sp.
AGTTAAAAAGCGTACTTCACTGGAAAGGCTCCTATACTTTTAATATTAGTGAACACAATGGCGAAGTATATTTTAAGAGAGGTGAACTCATAACTGTCGGAGATAAAATTACTGGAGGCTCTTTTGTGATAGATATGCTATCTATAGGTGATGTCCCTAATAGTGGTCATAAAGCGCCTATTGAACATCTAAAGGATGCCGACTTTTTTGATGTCTACAAATTTCCAGAAGCCAGAATTGTCTTTACTTCTGTGGAGTATTTCCCTAATACCAATACACATGAGATCTATGCAGATCTCACCATAAAGGGAGTAACAAAATCGATCAAGTTTTATGGAGATATCGACGGAACTAATAAAACGATGAAAGCACATTTTAAAATAGATCGTACGCTTTGGGGAATCACCTACAATAATAAAGTCAAAAACAAAGCCATCTCTGATGCTATTGAATTTAGAGCCTCACTATATTTTTAAAGGCTGGTATTTGATGAATTCTTTCTTTGATTTCTAAGTCAAAGAAAGAATTCATTTAGGTATGCATCTCTAGTTTATACCCTACTCCGTGTACATTGGTTATTTTAATAGAGCTATCTTCTTTCAGTTTTTTACGTAGTTTAGAAATATACGTATCTAAGCTTCTACCTACCACTACCCCATGATCTTCCCATACTCTTTTGGTTAGCTCATCGCGTTTAATAATTTGATTGGGTTGTGCTACAAAAATGGCTAATAATTCACATTCCTTTTTAGAAAGACCAATCTCAACGGCTTCTTTTACCAGTTTATTTTGGTCTGGATAAAATGCAAACATCCCAATAGCTGTATGAGCTTTAGTTGTTTCAGGTGGAGTTTGACTTTTTTTGCTTTCGCGAAAGCGTTCCCATAAACGATCCTTAAAGGCAAAAATAAGGAGCCCTACAAAGAGAATGGATAATAACATGAGCCATTGTTGTCTGCTTACTAATGGGACTGGTATTTCTGTAAATCGAGTTTTTATGGTAAAGCAATTTTTAGATAAGACCCTATTTGCACATGGGATAATATCTTTTTCTACATCAAAATAAATACCATAGCTATAGGCAACTTCCTCATCTTCACATTGAATAACCTCGATAAGATATTGTTCTGGAAGTGCTGCTTTTTGAAAGGCAGTTTTTACAATCCCTACAATATCATTGGGCGTAATAGCGAGTGGACTCTCAAAAGAAAGCTCATATAATGATGGGTTTAATTCGATTATAGGTAATACTAAGGAGGTACTGTCTTGATTTGCTAGTAATAACTGATTGCCCACTTCACGTAAAGAGATCTTTACTCTTTCGGAAAGGTTTTCTTCTTTCTCTGGTGTAAAAAAGATCCAGAGAATAGCAATTAAGACGGTAAAAGCTGCTACTAAGTAGCCATTTTTTCTTTTCATCATATGGGATACAAATAACATCTAATTTCTTGACTTTTTATACCGATTGACACGTTTTTGACACTTTTTTGACACTTTTTAAGCTTTAACCTGCCTTAGATCATAACTTCTGGACGAAGTTCTAATGCCTAAAGCGGATTTAAAAATAGTCGATTTCTAAAAAGTACAATTTTTAGCGTTTTTTTTGTAGCAACATACCATACGTATGCTTGCATCTTTGCCATGTATTATTAAGTACTCAAAATTTATTATTAATATAAAAACAAAAAACATGAAATTTGTAACAAAAAGAATACACGCATTTTTAGATTATCCTGTGGCTATTGCATTAATTGCACTACCCTTTTTATTAGGTTTAGGTAGTTCTAATCCATTAGCCCTTCAACTTTCTGTAGCAACCGGAATTGCAGCATTTATTTTGACCTTATTAACCGATCATCATTTGGGCGCTTTTAAAGTAGTATCCTATAAGATGCACTTGATTGTAGACTTTGCGGTGGCGGTCGTATTTCTTCTAGCTCCTTTTATTTTATCATTTAAGGGTATCGATATGTATTACTACTTAATTAATGGGGCAGCTGTACTTATAGTCGTTAGTTTGCATAAACCAGAAACCGCTATATCTTGATGAGTACCAAAATATAGCAAATAGTAGATCTGGTTGAAACTTATATTTCAACCAGATTTTACGTGATTACCAATTAATTATTGAAATCCCTATACTCGCAGTAGTTATAAAAAATAATGGTAATGCTAACAAACTTATAGCGTTATCATTATTTTTAAGTATGAGTAATCAATTATACTAGGCATTAGCTTCCTGATCGCTATCTACATGCTCTTTGATATATGCAAGAATTTTAGGTAATTCCTCTATTGCAAAATTTTTCAATGGTTTGAAAGGCGTTCCGTCAAAATATCTTGCAACTGTACCTTGACCGTCAGGAGCACCATGATCTGCTTGAATAGAATCTCTCCAAAATTCTGCGTGTTTTTGCCATTCTTCTTGATTCACTTTTTCAGGAGCCGTAAACCATACATTCCAATATAATATATTACCTTCTTTAAGCATATTTCCACCTGCCGTATTAAATATATCTAACACCAATTGGTTAAATTCATCTACTTTTTTAACACCCGTTGGTTTGATAGTTCCGATTTGTACACCCAAACTTCCCATTGCCCATGATATTTCTTTGTGTTGGGCAAATTCAGGAATAGCAAATTCAAGACTTGGACCAGAGACTAATGGAAATGCTTCTACATTAGGGAAACCAGGCTTAAAGGTTTGCACTTCGATCGCATGGGCTTTGTCCCCCGGAAAAGGGAGATCACGTAATGTAAAATATGCCTTAATAAGTTTTACGAACTTGGTATCGTATGAACTAGGAGCAAACCAAATTTTACCTGTAACCTTCATATCCGCACTTATCGTTTTATTAGGTTCATCTGCCCAACCTCTATTTCCAGTTACGGTCACTTCTACATTCAGGCTTCCAAAATGTTTAGTAGCAAATCCTTGTTGTGGACATATGATAGAATAGACTCTCCCTTCATTGGTATATCCCAATCTGGAGATATCTGGAGCAAACATTTGAAAACACTTCTTTGGTTCTGCCGTTCCAGGTTCAGAATCCCAACTAAATTCAGGCCACACCACTTTCTGTTGGCGTTCCAGTAGATCAATATTGTCCATATTTTCTAACATTGGCAATGTAGAAGGATCTGGAGTTCCGAATCCACCAATCCATCCATCAACAGGAGTTTCATTGATCAGATGTCTCGTTTTCTCATTTAAAGTACTCACTACAAGGTTGATTGGTGGAGTGCTTTCACTTGCATCATTAATTACTTGTTCTTTAGTGTTCAGCAGCTCCAATCCATAGTCAATAACAACAAAGTATAAGTCTGGTTTTCTTTCAAAGAATTTTGAGAATTTAGAAGAATCAAAACTAACACTAAACGTTCCTGAAGAATCGGTGACTCCAATACCTAGAAAATCATTACCTATGATATCTTTATCATAAACTTCAACATGGAGATCTAAAACCCCTTTATTATCTTTTTTAACGGTTCCAGATACAGTGTATGTGGAACCTGAAATAGTAATAGCATTACTCATAAAGTATTTTTTAGAATTAAGTGATTAGAATAATGAAGCTTCCTCTTTTTAATTTCCATAGCTTGAATACAAGATGTATGTACGAATTGTATTGAAATAAGGGTTTTGGCTTCCTTCTTATTATAACAATAATAAGAATTAATTATCAACTTACATTGTATATTACTAAATAACAATACGTTGACGCCTATTTTAGATTTTTTATTAGGGTCATTATTAATTAATGATATGATTTATTTTTTTAGTTGATTACCAATTAATTATTGAAATCCCTATACCCGCAGTGGTTTGTTTGTGATTATAATCAATAAGATTTTCTCCATAACCATGAAATACTTGCCCGAGTATTTGTAAGTTATCAAATACTCGAAACGCATAATCTAGCTGAACGCTTCCTCGATTTTTATTTCCACCTCGTAAGGAATGTTTAGCGATTACACTTATATTATGTCTTCCTTTTGAAAATGTTGATAGCAATTCTGCACGACCTGCAAAATCTGCAATATCTGGATTATTATCTTCTAGATTATTTTCTGGTAATCGCCACCAAGGACGTAGTACCACACTCCAAGATGGACGTTCCCAACCAAATTGCAAGATCACTCGATTCCAACTTCTAGAAAAAGGATCAGATCTCCCATTACTTTGATGATTCACACCAATACCACTAATAACACCATTAAAACCTAAAATGGTATATGGTGTATGAAATACAAGCATGAATTCTGGTTCGTAATTGGTTTCTCTAAAAGGGCGCGAGATATTAGCGCTATACAATTGCCATCGAGACGACTGTGTATACGCAATCCAAAGATCTCCTCCTATCTCATCTCCAAATAGATTCTTAATAGCTCTAGATTTAAAACTCAATTGAAATTTAAGCTCTGTATCAGAAAAAAAGGTCGCAGTACGTACTGTATTTGCAGCATTTGGACTCGAAGGACTATTATTAATGGCTGATGTATAATTTGCAAATAACACATATACGGGTTTATAGGGTGTTACTTTAAATAGTTTGATGCTATCATTACCTATTAACCACCGATTTGACAGCGTTTCATTCGTATTCTGATGTACTATTTGTCCTATACTACTACTAGATATAAAAATGAATAGTAATAAAAAACGATAGATATTCATGAGTTGTAATCTTAGATTTTAAAATAATGTTTTATACTTAAAAGTGTAAAGATCGCTAGGGATCTCTTAATGCAAAAATAACGGTATATCTATGGAGTATGCTTTCGCGAAAGCGTAAACTTTTTGAAAATTATAATTAGTTATTATTTATTTTTATAAAATTCTGTTTAATAAACAATTACATTTTATATCTTACCTTTATTCAATAACCATTCTGATTAAATAACACCTCATGACTCAAGATATTCAAGACTTTATACATAGCGCTCCTAATGACCTTAAAATTGTTCGTATAGGAGATCCATTATACCAATATGCACGTGTGATATCCAATACACGCTTTGGTCATATGCCCGCTATGATTGCCTATTGTAAAACAGCAAGTCATGTACAAGCCTGTCTTCATTTTTGTTATAGGTATGAGTTTAAATTTAGAATTCGGTCTGGAGGACATCAACACGAAGGTATGTCTTCTGGAGATGGCGTTCTTATTATTGATCTTTCAAAAATGGATACGATTGAGTATATAGATGATACTCATGCTTGGATACCTGTTGGAAAACAACTAGGAAAAGTCTATGATGAATTAGAAGAACGAGGGCAAATTATTCCAGGAGGTGGTTGTCAATCTGTAAATGTAGGTGGATTGACACAAGGTGGTGGCTGGGGACTTTCTATTCGAAAATACGGGATGACTTGTGATTCTGTTTTAGAATGTGAAATAGTCTTAGCCGATGGTACGGTAGCATATCCCTCCCCGACTCATTTACCTGACTTATTTTGGGCATTGAAAGGTGGTGGTGGTGGAAATTTTGGAGTTGTTACTCGTTTTCGATTTAAACTACCTTCACTTGGAGAAGTGACTACTTCGTTTTCATTATTATGGAAAGATGGAAAAGATGCTGTAAAAGCAATGAAAATTTGGACGGTTCTTCATGCTGATCTTACAGGATTAAATACTGGATTATCTACTGCTTGTGGGATGATGGTTGCAAGTCCTAAAAATGATAAAGGTGAAGAGATAGATCTTCCTGAAGGTCATGTAAGTGCTGTACACGCACGTATGGGTGGGCTTTTTTATGGTTCTAAAAAGACATTGCTTTCAATTTTAAGGAAGTATTTTGGAGATTTAATTCCTAAAGAAGAAAAGCATTTTGTATCACTTAAAGAAACTAAACATAAACAGCTCTATAAAAATGCTTTAGATTCTTCTAATCAATCAAATACGCTTTCACTTGCAAAGCATCAAAATATTATTTCTGAATTTGTAAACCCTACAGTACATATAAATGATACATCCTCTACTGCGACATCTTGTAAAGAAGATCGTAATTATCGTGTACTTCCAAATGCGCCTTCATCTACTTGTGACCGTCCACATCCACATAAAGTGACTTCTGGTTTTCCTAAAGCGACAACAGATCATTGTGAACTCGTAGATACCATTTATGAATATCTAGGGCATACTTGTTTTTATATAGATGTAAATAGGTATATGAGTTTTCATTGTTTAGGTGGTGCAGTAACAGAGCATACAGCACAACGTGTTTTTGCGTTCCCAACAAAACCATATCTTTTACAAATACAATGCTGGTGGGATGATGCTGGCAATGCCTTTACAAATGTAGCACGTAACAAAGTCTATGTACAATGGGTTGAAGATTTTAGAAAAAATCTAGCTTCACAAATTGAAGGTGCTTTTATTAATTTTATTGATAGATCTCTAGTTCCAAACCCAGAAACTCCCGAAGGACGATTACAACTTTTAGAGATATACTATCAAGAAAATCTTGAAAAATTACGTGGCATAAAAACAAAATACGACCCTGAAAATATATTTGATTTTGGAATGAGTATTCCGCTTATTTAGTATAAGTCATCATTTTAGAGTGATTCTGTAATCTAATCATACTATTGATACCATATAATAGAAATAATGTGATAACAACAAAAACGGGTGTGGTTGGAATATCTTTTAAAGTACTCAGAAAAGAACTCTCTTGACGTAATAGTTTAAATAATATACCCGTCGCTGGTATGAGTAATATCAGTGTAGCTATTAACGTATATCTAAATGAATTCCAGATCGCTATTTTCTTTTTTTCTTTAGAGGTATCAATACGATTCATGAGGGTATTCATAAAGTCATCAGAAGTCTCTACTGAGCTCTTTTGCATTATTTTTTTTAGTGATTCTTCTTTCATAATAAATAATTTAAATCGTCTCCTAATAATTGTTTTAATTCAAAATGTATACTACTTCTTCCCCTATGTAATAACACTTTAATTTTTGAATTTTTAAAGCTTGTAACCTCTTCTATCTCTTTAATGGAAAGTTCACACAAATAAAAGAGTCTTAAAATTAATGACTCATCAGGTTTTAAGCGTTGTAGTGCCAAGTGAATATATTTCTTTTGATCCACTTCATTCATTGAAATCGTATCGGTAGATGGTAATAGATACGGTTCTTGTGAAATATCTATAGATAGATGCTGTTTTTTCTTTTGTAACTGATTGTAACTAGTATTTACAACAATTCTATATAACCAAGTCGTAAATGCCGCCTTATACGTAAAGGTATCTAACTTATGATATACTTTGATAAATACATCTTGGAGAATATCTTCAGCAAGCACAACATCTTTAACTATAGAAACAGCTAGTGAAAGTGATACATCCTTATGCAAATAGACTAATTGTCTAAATGCTGATGTATCACCTGCAATTGCTTTTTTGATTAATTCGTTATCTTTATGTCTAGAACTATTTTTCAAGTCTTTTTCTTATAAAGTGTGCTACGATTAATCCAGCTGCTCCAAAGACTAAAATTGTTCCCCAGACTAATAAATCCATGGTGTCTTCTAATAAATCCATGGTTGTAAAAATAGAAGATACAAATAACCCGATTCCTAATCCAAATACTATACAGCCTACATCTAGGTACTTAAATTTAGTTGTTTTTTGATCTAAATAGACACCTTTATCAATCATCATTTTTTTAAGAAGATAGGTGTACCTCGCAATGATAAATACAATGAGTATAATGGCAATAACAATGATACCAAATCCTAAAAATTCGTTTAAATCTTTCATAGTCTTTCTTTAAAAATGTTTCCCTAATAATAGTTCGATAGCTTCCAATACAGGAAACAAATTATTTGAATTTCCAAACATAACAAATCCATATTTTTGCTCAGGTATAAACATCGTATATGCTTGGAAGTCGTGATTATTACCTGTATGAAGATGCATCAGTCCATGTGTTGTTGGTTTTTGAGCAAAACCAAGCCCCCAGCCAGTTTGTCCAGTCTCTTTTATCAATTTTTGACCCGGTTTGAAGTGGTTATGTTCTGTAAGCATCAAGTCACGTGTTGATTCTTTAATATTTTTTGGATACATCATCTCGATTAAGAACAATGCATAATCTTTGGCATCGGTTTGAAGACTATAACCAGGCCCTACCTTCTGGTCTCTATGTATTTCGGTAGTTACTTTACCGTCCATATGACCAATAGCTACATTGTGTTCTAACACATCGTTCCAGGTATAGAAGCTTCTATCCATACCTATAGGATGCGCCGCCTCTTTTAAGAATAAGGAATCTAATGCGCTTCCCCATCCTATTCCTTGTTTTAGACCAACTGCTGCACCTAAATGTTGATATGCCTCACCAGAGTATGAGAAATCAGTTCCTGGGGGAAATGCTATCGTAATAGGCTTTCCTTTTACCCAATTAGGAATTCCTGTTCCATGTGATAATATAATTCGAGGCGTTAATGTCTTATACGCTTCAAAAGAATCCTCAGCAATAACACCTTCTGTAAATATAGAAGCTAGGTATGGATAAATAGGTTTATCAAGATCTAATGCACCATTTTCAACCATTTTCATGATGAAATACGCAAATAACGGTTTAGAAAGTGATGCTGCTTCAAACCTAGTTTGCTTGGTCACTGGTTTCTTCGTATGCAGACTGGTGACACCAAATGTAT
>CAKZKZ010000558.1 GCA_937124495.1 uncultured Dokdonia sp.
ATTTCTCTATTCGTTGCTCCATATAAAATACCATTATAAGCTGGTGTCATAATATGTTATAATTTAATTCTGATTTCTCCCGTAGCAGTTCTATACACTACATCACTATCTAAACCAGCAGCAGCAGCAGCAGCTTCATCGGCATGTACTGGAAGTCCTGAGCGAATTATAGTAGAATCGGCTCCCGCCCCTAAAGTGGAAACTAAATCTCCACCTAAAACTGTTCCTGTCTCTGAATAACCTTCAAAACTTACATCACTTGTCAATGCCAATCTACCCGATTCTTTAGGTAGTAGATAAGTTACATCTGAAAAACCCCCTGAGCCTTCTTGAATATCACTACCTAAAAAATCGAATATAGCGTAATAAGTAGGCGCGCCGTTATTAAATGCAAATCTCACTTTATTAGACAAAAAGTCTACACTTCTCCCTACGCCAAAACCTGGATCTAAAATTATTCCTGAACTACCTATAATTAAATCTCTATTAAATTTCGAGATTATGGTCTTATCATTTGTTAGTTCTATAACATCACTAAAAGATTGTTGTAAAGTAACATTGCCTCCATCTATCGTTAAGCCGTTTGAATAAAGAGTACCTCCTTCCCCATCTGATCCACTACTTCCCAATCTAAATAAATTAGAATCAGTTTCTATAATCGTCTCCTCTAATAAAATACCTCCTAATTTTATGTTTCCAGATAATGCAGTTATACCATTGGATCCAGTAATAGTATCTCCTTCTGTTAAAATTTTACCTACATTACCATTAGCATCAACTCCTAAAGGTTTTAAAGCTCCTATAGTTGTTGCAGCTGTTCCTGTAGTAGCTACATCGTCATTATGAATATATCCTTCTGTTATAGTATCAGCTCCATATTCTCCTAATTTTAGTATCGCGCCTTCTATTGTTGCTATTCTAGGACTTAACGTAATCTTACCAAGAGCATTAGCACCACTATTAGATGCTCTCAAAACCAGATAAGACTCATTTTTTTTACCTAGATCCCCCCCTTTATTATATACTTGAACAGCCGTTGCACTTCCATCTTCATGTCTGGCTTCTAAAACACCTACGTATTCAGATTCTGGATTTCCATTATTGCTATATGGAAAAAACGCAGATCTAGCAAACTTAGAATTTGTTAAACTAGCGATACCAATTCCTGTTGATAGTTTTCCAGATATAGGTGAAATAGAAGAAATATCTCCTGTATAAAAATACCCCTGAGTAGATGGATGAATTGATGGATCTGGAAAAAAAGTTAATGTATTCGTTTTTATGAATCCACTAGGTAATCCTACCTCACTATTCGTATTCTCTCCACCTAAAGTAGCTCTAGCTATAGAATTATCTGAGTACGTATATTGAAATTTTGCAGAACCAATAACATCTACTGTTTCGACGGGGTTAGGCTCTCCTATTCCTATTTTACCTTCTCTATAAGCTGGTTTTGTTGTGTCAGTATTAGGTGTTCCATCTCCTACATTTTTAAATGATGTGTTTTTAGAATTACCATTTTCATATACTTCTACATCTAGTTTTCCATCCAAATTTTCTTGTAAATCTTCTATTGACGTAACAGGAATTTGTTCGTCTTTATGCCAAAAACTATCCCAAGTTGACCAAAATTGTGATTGTGTAGGTCTTGCACCACTTTTGAACCAATCTTTAATTGTACTAATTGATACCTTCATCTATTCTTTTTTTTTAAGTTGTATATCTATTATTGAAGCTTAGTTTCTAGTGAATTACCCTCTGCTTTTAAAATAAAAGAGAGCATATTAAAGACTATTAATTTGATGTCTTAGAAACATTTTCTGTCTTATATAATCACTATTACGTAATCAATTTATTTTGCAATGAATACGCATGTTATTTGATGTTTATCACGCTAACGGATGTCAAAAGTAAATGAGGAAATCAAGAATCACACTATAATTTCAAGATCACATCTGTAGTTTCAGCGTTCTTATAAAAACATTGCAAACTCACTATTAATGATATATTTATGCCTTACCTCTTTGTATTATTGGCACTTCGTTATCTTGATTCCCATCATTACAACGTACACATCAAAAGTAACTCAAGCCTTTTCAAATCAACTATATTTTCAGAATCAGGTCAGTAGTTTCAATATCTTATACCAATTATATGTAGATCAAATAAGTCGTTGTAACTTTGAGATACCATATTCAATACAGCTATATGCAATTACATATAAAAAATACGTTTACGAAAGAACTTCCTGCCGATCCAATGACAGAAAACACAAGACGACAGGTAGAGAAAGCTTGTTTTTCTTATGTAACTCCTAAAAAACCATCGGCTCCCTCTCTACTTCATGTATCTCAAGAAATGGCAAATACCCTTGGACTATCAGAAGATGATATAAAAACACAGCGGTTTTTAAATATGGTTACTGGTGCCAAAGTTCTAGAAGACACTACTCCGTATGCGATGTGTTATGGCGGACATCAGTTTGGACATTGGGCAGGACAATTAGGCGACGGTAGAGCAATTAATCTTACGGAAGTTACGCACGATAATAAACGGTGGGCACTACAGCTTAAAGGTGCTGGAGCAACGCCTTATTCTCGTACAGCAGATGGCCTAGCAGTATTACGATCTTCTATTCGAGAACACCTATGTAGTGAAGCTATGTATCATTTGGGAGTACCTACAACCAGATCTCTTTCGGTATCCCTTTCTGGTGACGAAGTATTGAGAGATGTTTTATACGATGGAAATGCCGATTATGAGAAAGGAGCCATTGTATGTCGAGTGGCTCCTAGTTTTATACGTTTTGGTAGTTTTGAAATTTTTGCCAGTCGTCAAGATACAGCAACCCTAAAAACACTCACAGATTATACGATTAAACACTTCTATCCGCAGTATGAAGGAGGAACTAAAAAAGGCTACCTCGGATTCTTCAATGAAGTGGTTCAACATACACTAGAGATGATCATTCATTGGCAACGTGTAGGCTTTGTACACGGCGTGATGAATACCGATAATATGTCTATACTCGGACTTACGATAGATTATGGGCCTTATGGTTGGTTAGAAGGCTATGATCCAGGATGGACTCCTAATACCACCGATCGCCAAAACAAACGCTATCGTTATGGCAATCAATCTCAAATGGGGTTATGGAATCTCTTACAACTGGCAAATGCGCTGTATCCACTAATTGGAGAAACAACACCCTTAGAAGCTATTTTACAAAATTATCATATCGAATATCCTAAAAAGTACGTCGCAATGATG
Organism: uncultured Dokdonia sp.; assembly: GCA_937124495.1. Taxonomy (GTDB): domain Bacteria; phylum Bacteroidota; class Bacteroidia; order Flavobacteriales; family Flavobacteriaceae; genus Dokdonia. The sequence goes on from CAKZKZ010000558.1 coordinate 3,271, forward strand.
CGAGAGAAACTAGGATTACAACTTGCTATAGACACTGATATACAACTCATCGCCGATCTAGAAAAAAACTTACAAGCTTCAGAAACAGATATGACCATTTTCTTTCGGAATCTGGCACAAGTCTCTAAAGAAGAATCTAGCCATGTGGAAGATGCTTTTTTTGCTTTCGCGAAAGCGGCCTTTTATACACCTGAAGAAATCACTGGGACCATCTATTCCGATTGGGAAACGTGGTTTAAATCCTATCAGAAACGACTTTCTGAAGAGCGTCTCGCCGATGCTGAACGTAAAGTGCTCATGAACAAAGTGAACCCTAAATATGTGTTACGTAATTACATCTCTCAACTCGTGATCGATGAAGCCGACAAAGGAAATTACGACCTCCTTAACGAAATACACGCAGTCCTAAAAAATCCCTACGATGAGCAATCCGAATATGAGCATTGGTATGCCAAACGCCCTGAATGGGCGCGTCATAAAGTAGGATGCTCTATGTTATCATGTAGTTCATAAAACACCTATATCATTTTGATAGAAAATGCTGTTCAAATATTAAAAAAGAAAATCGCAGATGCTCATTTATGGGAAGATGAGCTGAAATTTAAAAGAGATACTGTTATTAAAGAATCTGGTACTGTAGATACACATCTTTATTTTTTGGAAGAAGGAAGCGCACGCGTCTATTTCACAGAAGATGCTAAAGAACACATCGTATATTTTGGTTATAAAGGATCTTTGCTATCTGCCATAGATTCTTTTTTGACGGATACTACTTCTACATTATGTATCAAAACAATCAAAAAAACAAAAGTAAGGATCATATCCAAAAAGCAGTTTTTTAGTTTTATTGAAAAAGAGAAAGAAACACTAACCCTTTGGCAACAGGTACTTTCACAACTTTTAGTCATGCAAAATAATCGAGAGAAAAACTTACTACTCGATGCGCCTATAGCTAGATATCAACACCTATTAGAAACACATTCAAGATTATTTCAAGAAATACCTCATCGATATATAGCTTCTTATTTGAGAATGACGCCAGAAACATTATCAAGAATTCAGAAACCTTGATTTCAATCAATCTTTTTCAATAGAATTTGTTGTAAAATTGTGCTATCAAACCATTACAGTATGTCATTTGATTTTAACAACTACCAGATACTGCTTTTACAGGAAAAAGACAGTACTTCTTTCTTTCATCTTATAGAGAATAACAAAGAGCGATTAAATGATTTCTTTGCTGGTACGGTTGTAAAAACGACAACACTTGAAGCAACACAAGCCTATTGTAAAGAGATCATGAATCGTATAGCACATCGCACCTATTTCCCATATCTCATTAAAGAAAAAGCATCTGGAAAACTTGTTGGCTTCCTCGATATAAAAAATATAGATTGGGAAGTCCCCAAAGCAGAATTAGGTGCTTTTATTGATGCAGATTTTGAAGGGAAAGGTATTATTACACATCATCTAACACAGCTAATAGATACGATTGTTACTAAATACGGTTTCAAAAAGCTTTTATGCAGAATCGCCAAAGAAAATAAAAGAAGCATACAGGTAGCACTTCATTGCGGTTTTGAATATGAAGGCACTATCAAGCGTGATTATCGTACTACAGATGGAAGATTAGTTGATTTAAATTATTACGGAAAGTTGTTTTAATCATCTACCTATAAAAATAGCATTAAGTTATAGCTGGATTCTCACTCTTAAAACTCTCCAAATACACATAAAACTGAACCCCGAATAATAACGATGCTAATACAAGGTGCAACGGTTGTGTACCGAAAGGAAAATCTATATAGTACATCGCAATACCAGTGACGACTTCTAAAGCGATTAAAATCAACACCCATAGCATTAAATTAGCGTGTCCTAATAGGTATTTTCGGTTGCGCCAAAAAAGAAATACATTCAGTAATGTCACCAATATAGAAAACGATCTATGCACATAGAACATTACCGTAGGCGGATTCAACCATTGGTCTTTTGCTTCGTACCCTAGCGCGATGACTTGTTCATCTACATACTGACGTACTTGCGTGCCAAGAGCGACTTGTACCAAGGTTAATACTCCGGCAAGTAATACAATATTTTTAAATAGGGGGTCATATTTTTTTAGCTTTAACGCTTCGCTCTCCCTATGGTCGTGAATCTCACGAGTTCGGTTTCGCGAAAGCGTACTCCCCTCCTTCTCCTGAGATTTATACCATAGATATAATAAGAGCGCTACAATAAATAAAGCGGCAATCAGGTGAATGGTAATCTTTACAGGAAGTAAATTAGAATCTACCACTTGTTTTCCTAACCACGCTTCAAAGCCCATTAGCGGTAGCACAAAGAAAGAACCAAAGATGAGCCACGGACGACGCTTCCAATACCAAAAGGCACTAATAATCATTAATAAAATAGGAATTCCTGCTAGCACGGTTACTTGCCTATTAATGTATTCTATCCATGTATGCCATACATTAAATTCGGCATAATCATGTTTATCATAGGTAGACCAATTACTCTCTGTATACGTTTTTGTAGATGTAAAGTCTTTGGGCGCAATACGCAATGATTCTTGTACAATAATAATCTGCCCTTCTTCATACGTTCTATTCGGTTCCCATTCTAATTGAGCCTCTTCTGTTGGTGGAATATAATATCCAAAACATTTAGGCCAATCTGGGCACCCCATTCCGCTTCCTGTCATTCTAACAACAGCGCCAGCAATGATAATGAGGTATAAAAAGATGATAGAAATTTTGAGAGTCGTTCTGTACATAGTTAGTTATATCAAAGTACACTATAGTTCAAAAAAAATCCCGCGATAAACGCGGGATCATTTAGTTATATGTTAAATATGCAATGGTCTATCTTCTGTCGCAGCAAGTGCCGCTTCTTTAACAGCTTCTGCATATGTAGGGTGTGCGTGGCTCATACGTGCAATATCTTCTGCACTTGCACGGAACTCCATTGCGGTGACGCCTTCTGCAATAAGATCGGCTACACGAGCACCTACCATGTGTACGCCTAGTACCTCATCGGTCGTTTTATCTGCAAGGATTTTCACAAATCCGTCTATATCTCCACTGGCACGACTACGTCCTAATGCACGCATTGGGAATTGTCCTGACTTATACTCAACTCCAGATTCCTTAAGTTGTTCTTCTGTTTTTCCAACAGAGGCTACTTCTGGCCATGTGTATACAACACCTGGGATTAGATTATAATTGATGTGTGGTTTTTGTCCTGCTAATGTTTCAGCTACAAAAACACCTTCTTCTTCAGCTTTATGCGCAAGCATTGCTCCTTTAATCACATCACCTATTGCATAGATGTTTGATACGTTGGTTTGTAAATGCTCATTGACTTCTACTTTTCCACGATCATCTGTTGCAACACCTACAGCTTCCAAGTTTAATCCATCAGTATAGGCATGACGTCCTACAGCCACCAGAACATAATCTGCTTTAAATTCTACTTCTGCGTTTTTCTTATTATTGGTTGCTCTTACCGTAATCTCATCTCCATTACGCTCTACAGCAGTTACTGCATGAGATACAGCAATTTTCATTTTTTGCTTCTTGAGTGATTTCTGTATTTCTTTACTCTGTGCTCCGTCCATTCCTGCAATAAGACGATCCATATACTCAACCACCGTTACCTCAGCACCTAGACGTTTGTATACTTGTCCAAGCTCTAAGCCTATCACACCACCACCGATAACGACAAGGTGTTTAGGTACTTCTTTCAACTTTAAGGCTTCAGTAGAGGTTATGATACGTTCCTTATCTAAAGTGATAAAAGGAAGTGTACTTGGTTTTGATCCCGTTGCAATGATAGTATTCTTTGCTTCGATCGTTTCCTTTTTTTCTCCGTCTATATTGATATGAGTTGCATCTTTAAAAGATCCAACGCCTTGATAAACGTCTATTTTATTTTTACCCATTAGGAATTCAATTCCTTTGGTGGTCATATCGACAACGCCTTGCTTACGAGCAATCATCTTTTCTAGGTTGAGTTTTACCTCTCCTACTTCGATTCCGTGCTCTTCAAAATGCTTTATGGAATCTTCATAATGGTGTGAAGAATCAAGCAATGCTTTTGATGGAATACATCCTACATTAAGGCAGGTTCCTCCTAAAGTACTATACTTCTCTATAATGGCAGTTTTCATTCCTAGTTGTGCGCAACGTATTGCTGCTACATATCCTCCAGGGCCAGAGCCTATAACGGCTACATCGTATGAACTCATAAGTTTTTTTTAAATAGTCGTACAAAGGTACGAACCGTTACGTGAGTTTAAAAGTTTATGGGTTTAATTGTTTCTCTTTTAGTATAATTTTAATGAGCTTTAAAAGACACATCCCTTACTCATCTACTTCGACAAGCTCAGTCCCCCGTTTTTCTAGAAAGGATACTCTTATATTCTACCTTTTTTGAGTACGCTCCTGCCTACCGACTAGGCAGGTTTGCGAAAGCACAGTGAGGTGAAAATTGGTACTAAGTCTAATAATATACGAAAGCATGTGAAACAGTACTATAAAAAGCTCCTCACTTCTCTGAGGGGAGACTTCTTTATAAAACTAAAATACTTAAAAAGATACACCTCTTAATCTCCTCTTTTTAGAGGAGAAACTGTTATGTTCTATTATTTTTGAGTACGCTTTCGCGAAAGCATATAAAATAAAAATAGAGTAATACTCTATTTTAGAACATTACTCTATTTTTAGAATCTCTGTATATATTTTTTAATACTCTACGCGATCTACGATTTCAAGACCATATCCTATCATACCAACACGTTTGGTTCCGTCTGTATTAGAAAGTAATCTGATTTTAGTAATAGAAAGGTCATGTAATATCTGTGCACCTATCCCAAAATCTCTAGAATCCATGACAATATTTGGCGCTTTCATAACCCCGTCTTTCTGGTTCTCTTTAAGTTCAGTCAGTCTTCCTAATAAGTTTGCCGCTGTATTATCTTGATTGACAAATACAATAGCACCTTTTCCTGCATGGTTAATGGCACTAAACATATCGTCTAGTTTCTTATCTACATTGTTGGTGAGTGTTCCTAAAATATCATTATTAATTTGTGTTGAGTTCACACGTACAAGTACGGGTTCATCTGCACTCCAATGTCCTTTTGTTAAAGCAATATGTACTTGGTCATTAGTCGTTTGTTTATAAGCTCTTAACCTATAGTTTCCAAAGCGTGTTTGAATCTCAAAATCTTCTTTTTTCTCAATAAGGCTATCGTGTTCCATGCGATACGCAACAAGATCTTCTATAGAAACGATTTTAAGGTCAAACTTTCTAGCAACTTCTAGCAGTTGTGGTAGACGTGCCATCGTTCCATCTTCATTCATAATTTCTACAATCACACCAGCGGGATCAAACCCTGCAAGTCTTGCAAAATCGATAGCTGCTTCGGTATGACCTGTACGACGTAAGACACCTCCTTCTTTCGCTTTCAACGGAAAAATATGGCCTGGTCTACTTAAATCATGAGGTTTTATAGTAGGGTCGATGAGAGCCTTTACGGTTTTGGCTCTATCGGCTGCAGAGATTCCTGTCGTTACCCCATGTCCTTTTAGGTCTATAGAAACAGTAAATGCAGTTTCCATAGGATCTGTATTACTGGTCACCATCATATTAAGATGAAGCTCCTCACAGCGATCTTCTGAAATAGGTGTGCAAATAAGTCCGCGGCCGTGCGTTGCCATAAAATTGATCATTTCTGGCGTTGCTGCACCGGCTGCAGCTACAAAATCACCTTCATTCTCACGATCTTCATCATCTACAACAATGATTACTTTTCCTTGCTTGATATCTTCTATCGCTTCTTGTATGGTATGAAGTTGTGTAGTACGTTCTGCAGTCATTTGCATAGCTAAATGTTTATATTACAAAGATAGGGATATGAGATAAATCAATAGCTATTAATTATATGTCTAAATTTCTAAAAAAACAATGGGCTTTGCCTGACTATGGCATAAGATCGCTTCTGAGAATGATACGTATTATAAAAAGCCTTGAGATTTAAGATTCTCTTTTGTTATTCCTAAGACGGCTAGTCTATCGAGTGCAGCATGCTTTACGTCTTCTCTATATTCGTTTTCATCAAAACTCTTAATGAATTCTTTAAGTTGATTTACCGATCGTGCATCTAAGATGGCTTCTTCTTCTTCGGTTAAGGTATACGCCACTTTTTCTTCAATGACTTCTTCTTCTTCTTTTTCTTTTTTGCCAAAGATTTTTTGAAGGAATAAACGAACAGGATCTAAATCTATGATTCCTTGGTCTGTTGTCGCTCTATAGGTGAGATATACGCCTATGGGTAATGTAATGAACGTACTTAACCAACTTGCCGTAAAGGCAGAAATGGTTCCGTCTTCAGCACTATTTTTGGCAAAAATGCCTATAAAGTGAAACGTAAGAAATAGCACAACACCAACTACAATAGGAAGTCCAAGTCCTCCTTTACGTATAATAGCGCCTAGGGGTGCTCCTACAAAGAAGAGTACAATACAACTAAATCCAAGAACATATTTCTCATGAATAGCGATTTCAAATTTATTAAGTCGCTTTACATCGATAGCATGTATTTTCTTTCTTCTATCTATAGAGGTCAATGAATTATTAATATTTGCTTTTACAGATTGTAGAATGGCTACTCTATCTGTCAACTTATAATTATCAAGCAGGACATCTTGTAGTGTATCTAATTCTGGTAATTTAAAATCAGTTATAGGAGTAAAGTTTGCTTTATTGATAAAGGTGGTACCAAAATCGACTCTACTTTTAGAGTATTTTTCTGACAGTATTTGTAAAGAAGAATCTAACTCTGTTACATTCAACATTTGATAGGAATTATCAATTCCTTTCTTATCAAGATCTACATCATCTAGACTTCCTAGATCAATGTTAAGGGTATAGGTATTAAAATAACTCTTTACAAAAGGTTCTCTTTTCTTTTTCTTATAATCTCCTTTGGTGCTGACTTCGTTATAATAATGACCATCAGATAGCTTTAAGGAAAGGATTGGAGACTCTAAGGAACTTATCAATTCTCCTTCTTTGGCTTTAATCACTGTAAAGTTTCCTATACGTCCTGGTTCTTTTTTGTGTATAATAACATCCGTAAGAAATTGATCTCGCTCTCCATGCTTACTAGCGACACGTATATTAATATCTTCTCCTATAGAATTAAACTGCCCCGAACGTATAATCATAGCAGGTTTAAGCTTCCCTATATTATTACGAAGATTTCTAAACTCAAACTGAGAAGCAGGGATAATATAGTTTGCAAATAAAAAGGATGTGATACCTAGGATACCAATAAATACAATCAGACTTTTCATTGCTCGTTGCAAAGAGATTCCCGTAGATTTCATAGCAGCAAACTCATAGTTTTCTGCAAAGTTTCCAAAAGTCATAATACTCGTAAGTAATACAGACAGTGGTAATACAAGAGTGACAAGACTAGGCGTTACAAATAATAAAAACTTGAGAATCACACTAAAGTCAAGATCTCGCCCTGCAAGTTCTTGTATATAAAGCCAGACACTTTGTAAAACAAAAATGAACATCAATATGATAAAGATGCTCAAAAATGTTTTCACAAACGTGAAAAGTATATAACGGTCTAGTATTTTCATTGATAAGGAAATCGGAAACAAAAATACAATACCTACGCCATTACTTCTGTACGGTGGTTGTTATATTTTGTTAACTTCCTTTAGATTTTATTAATATAATAGTCTGCATACTTACTTTGATCAAACACAAATGCATTTGCAGATAGAGGCTGATCTGGCTTAAATGAGCTTACTGTAATGGTAATTTTAGTTTCATTTTTCTGCACAATAATCAATCTGTAAATATGTTTTGTGGTCGTATCAACACCTAATAATGTATGCTTTACCTCACTATTAGAATCCATAGGTGTGAGTTTTACATACTGTATGGTACGTCCATTTACTTTTTGAGTAATATCCATTTTTTGAGTATACCCATCATTGAAGAAAGAAAGCATCTTAGACGGTGTAATCGCATTTTCATCTTGATCACTTATCGCGCTTATAGTCACTTCTTCATCTTCAGGAACGATTGTATAAATACTAGCGCCATCAAAAATTTGTGAGCTTCCTAATAGATTCAATGCATATAAGTCCCCTTTGAGAACAACATTCCCTTTGGTTTCTTGATTTACTCCTTCGGCTTCATTTGTCAATGCATATTTGAAGTCGATTGCTATATTTTTATAGCTTTTCACTTTACTGTCTACTTCTTTGAGTAATGATTGTGCAGATTGCGCTTTCGCGAAAGCGTACCCTCCCAAAATTAATAGCATACTCATTAAAAATCGCATACGTACTTTAGTCATTTCCTTCATTATTTAAAAGTTGATCTAGAGCAACCATATCTGGAACGAGCACTTGACGTGCTTTACTCCCTTCAAAATGTCCTACAACTCCTGCTGCTTCCAGCTGATCTATAAGACGTCCTGCTCTATTATATCCTAATTTGAGTTTTCGTTGCAATAAAGAGGCGCTTCCTTGTTGTGCGATCACCAGTACTTCTGCGGCTTCGCGGAAGAGCTTATCCCTATCACTGGCATCTATATCAAGACTCGTGCCACTTTCTTCTCCTATATACTCTGGTAATAAGTGCGCATCTGGATAGGCTTTTTGTCCACCTATAAAATCTACAATACGTTCTACCTCTGGGGTATCTACAAAAGCACACTGAATACGTACCACATCATTTCCTTGTGTGTATAACATATCTCCTCTTCCTATTAATTGATCTGCTCCTGAGGTATCTAAAATAGTACGACTATCAATTTTTGAAGTTACTCTAAAGGCAATACGTGCAGGGAAATTTGCCTTAATAATACCTGTAATCACATTAACAGACGGACGTTGTGTGGCGATAATAAGGTGTATCCCAATAGCACGGGCCAACTGCGCGAGACGAGCAATAGGAGTTTCTACTTCTTTTCCAGAAGTCATAATCAAATCTGCAAACTCATCGACGACCAAAACGATATAGGGTAAAAATTTATGCCCATCATTAGGATTCAATTTACGTGCTTTAAACTTTGCATTGTATTCTTTTATATTACGACATAAAGCATTTTTAAGCATATCATATCGTGCATCCATCTCTATACACAATGAATTAAGTGTATTAATTACTTTAGAATTATCAGTAATAATCGCATCTTCTGTGTCTGGTAATTGTGCCAGATAATGACGTTCTATTTTATTAAAGAGTGTGAGTTCTACTTTTTTAGGATCTACGAGTACAAACTTTACCTCAGCCGGATGTTTCTTATATAATAAGGAAGCAAGTATGGCATTCAACCCAACCGATTTTCCTTGTCCTGTAGCACCAGCCATTAATAAGTGAGGCATCTTTGCAAGATCTACTACAAAGGTTTCATTAGAGATCGTTTTACCTAGAGTTAATGGAAGCTCCATTTCTGCCTCTTGAAACTTAGGAGATGCGACTGCAGATCGCATAGATACAATTCTTGGGTTTTTATTAGGCACCTCAATACCAATGGTTCCTTTTCCAGGAATAGGGGCTATAATACGTATTCCTAAAGCACTTAATGATAAAGCGATATCATCTTCTAAGTTTTTAATCTTCGAGATACGTACACCTGCTTCGGGTACAATCTCATATAACGTAACCGTAGGTCCTACCGTTGCTTTAATATTTGCAATACCAATTTTGTAGTTATTTAAGGTTTCTACAATTCGGTTTTTATTTTCTTCGAGTTCTTCTTGATTGATGGTAATACCATGTCCACCTGTATAATCTTTTAATAAATCTATCGGTGGGAATTTGTAGTTTCCTAATTCTAAGGTAGGATCAAATTCACCAAAGTCTTCAACAAGTTTATCGCTTAGATTCTTCTTGACTTCTTTTTCTTCGACAGGTGCTTTTATTTCTATATCTAATTCTTCTTTAACTTCAGGAGTAATCACCAGTTCTGGTTCTGGAGCTGTGACTTCCATAGGAGGAATTACAATTTCTTTCTTTTTCTTTTTTCCAATCGTAGGTTGCAGGTTTTCTACATTCATTTCAAATGTAGATTTTGAAGCAGTATCTTCTGTATCTACAGGTGTAGCAGACTCGTCTACCGTAGTTTTTATTTTTTCTTCTACTTTAGAATCTATAACAGGTTCTTTTATTTCTTCTATGGTATCTGAAGACGCTACTGTAGTTTCTGTAAACTCATCAGATAATTGATCTTTGGTGCTTTTAAAAAAGGTTCCTACTTTATCCGGAGTTAATTTAAGTCTAATGACAGCATAGGCAATGGCTAGAAATACCATAATAAGAGCCGTTCCTATCAATCCTAAATAGTCTTGAAGATAATCATTGATCTCATAACCAACACGTCCACCAAGGATATCGTTTTCTTTATAAAAAAATCCAAAAAAGACAGAGAGCCATAACATCACTAATAGTCCCCAAAACCAAAACTGTCGTAGCTTTACTTTTGCATAATCAAAAAAGTAATACACACCAGAAATGGTGAGCAATATAGTGATGATAAAAGCTGGGATTCCGAATCCTTTATAGATAAAAAAGTTACTGACGCTTGCTCCAAATTTACTGAGCCAGTTTGCCGTAGGAGTTTCTCTATTGGTAATATCGGTAAGGACACTTTGATCTACTTTCCAAGTAAATAGGTAAGACACAAATGAAAAAAACAAGGCAATCCCTAGAAAAAACAGAAAGCTTCCTAGTATAATTTGCTGTTGTCTAGAAAGTTTAAAGTTTATAGGTTTTCTGGGTGTCTTTATTTTTTTAGGTTTACTTTTTGTCGTTGTTTTCTTTTTAGCCATTAAGCTATTGATTGGATTGAGTTGTTGTGATAAAAATACAAATATGAAACGGAATTATAGATGATTTGGTGCCCGTAGTTGTCATGAGTTATAAAAAACGACTCAATTCTATTGTATTATAGTCTGCGAACTCACATATGTTTTAATTTCATTTGCTAATTCAGGAGTTAGTGAACTATGGTAAGTAGAGGATGTAATATCTTGATCAGGGAATAATTTCTTAAAAAACAATCCAGCTGTTAAATAAGTTCCGGTAGGATTAGGATGGACATTATCATCATCATATATATCTATAGTAGAAGTAGTAATAAATGTTTCCCAGACACTACCAATAGGAATAACTGGAAAATTTGATAATACACTAGATTCATTATAAGCAATATCGAGTAGATTATTCATTTCTGGCATATCTTGATATGCCCATGTTTTAAATAAAGAAACTTGTGTATTACTCGTAGCAAAAACCTCTGTAAAGTCTAGAATGCTTTGCTTCATTTCTTCAGTTTCATACGCTGCCCTATACGTATTTTCTTGTAATATAATGATATCCCAATCTGTATTCTGTATTCTAAACAATGTACTCTCAGATTGTACATGCGCCTCTAATGTAAATCCATTAGGAGCAACTATTTCAGCTTGAACATCTATTCCAAAAGAAGAAGCAAACTCTTCTACATGCGTTGCTAAACCTGAATTATAATTTGTATGACTATTTCCTATAAAGAGTATGGATAGGGTTTCATCGACAGGGGCATCATTCATTGCCGATACTGCACCATCGTCATTATCACAGGATACTACAATAACGGATACTACAAGTAAGCATTTTTTTAAAAATGTACATACATATTTCATATCAAAATACCTTAGGTATATAGATCACACCCGCCACAATCAC
>CAKZKZ010000559.1 GCA_937124495.1 uncultured Dokdonia sp.
CTCCTAAAAATGAAAATGCATCAAAAGGAATAAACCTACATAGCGAACGTATTAAAATAGCCTCAAGATTAGCTTTTTCTCCATTTTCTGCAACGACTTTAGTACGCGTGATAAGCTTTGCCATTGTTCGCCCAGTTAACGCTTCTAATAATGTATAATAAAACATATTAACTAAGAAAGCAATCAGGTATATTAGTAACGTGTTTCCATCTTCAAAGGCAAATTCAATAGGAGTATTTGTTAAACCAGCTATAATGGCAATGATTATAAAGAACAGTATATAGGCAGCCATTATGAATAAGTAATCTAGAATATAATTTGCAAACCGAATTCCTGCACCTACTGTTTTTTCAGTAAGTACCTTGTCTTTATTCTTTTTTTTGACTGCTTCTTTTAAAACGAGATCTGCCTCAAATAACTCACATGTATCCTGAAACGTTGCGACACTATTGGTGTGTCTACAAATAAGACCATGTTGGTGATCAAATTTTTGATATTTACAAACTTTACAGGATTCTAATTGTTGTTCTCTAGTCATATATTATAAGTAAAAGTGTACAATATAATACAATATACCTGTTCGTTAGGTACAATAGTTGATCAATATATTCATTGTAAATATGACTGTTAAAAACTCCTCTATTTTGTGGTTTAGATTTTTGAATTACTGATGTTAAAATTGGTATTTTTGCCTATGCAAAACAACGTCCTTATTTTAGACTTCGGGTCTCAGTACACACAGTGAACTTAACATGTATGCAGAAATCAAACCTTATAATAACCCTCCTAAAGATTTATCAAGTTACAAAGCTGTTATTTTATCAGGATCACCTCATTCTGTAAGAGGAGAAACACCACCACATCCGGATCTCTCTGAAATTAAAGGAAAAAAACCGTTGTTAGGTGTTTGTTATGGGGCTCAATATTTAGCACATTTTCATGGAGGAGAAGTAGGACAATCTAATACTCGTGAGTATGGTAGAGCCAACCTCTCTATGGTCAAAGAAGGGGAACCTTTTTTAGATGGCGTATCTGAAGATAGTCAAGTATGGATGAGTCATAGTGATACGATAAAACAACTTCCAGAAGGAGCTGTTCGTATCGCATCTACGCATGATGTAGAAAATGCAGGATACCGTATTGAAGGAGAAGATACCTATGGCATACAATTTCATCCAGAAGTATATCACTCTGCGGATGGAAAAAAAATATTAGAAAATTTCTTAGTCAAAAGCGCTGGCGTTGCCCAGACATGGACGCCTGACGCGTTTGTGGAGACTACTGTAGCAGACTTAAAATCAAAAATAGGTGATGATCGCGTGATCCTTGGACTCTCTGGTGGCGTAGATAGTACAGTGGCAGCAACATTATTACATAAAGCAATTGGAAAAAACCTACACTGTATTTTTGTAAATAACGGTTTATTACGTAAAAACGAATATACAGATGTATTGAAACAATACGAAGGTTTAGGTCTTAATGTAAAAGGCGTAGATGCTTCGGCACGCTTCTTGGATGCGCTAGAAGGAGAAAGTGATCCAGAAGCAAAACGTAAAGCGATTGGACGCGTATTTGTAGAAGTTTTTGATGATGAAAGTAAACTGGTAGAAAATGCAACTTGGTTAGCTCAAGGAACCATTTACCCAGATGTGATAGAATCTGTAAGTGCAACAGGAGGACCAAGTGCTACGATAAAATCACATCATAATGTAGGAGGCTTACCGGATTATATGAAATTAAATGTGGTAGAACCTTTACGTATGATATTTAAAGATGAAGTGCGTAGAGTTGGAGCTAGTATGGGATTATCGGCAGAATTACTCGGTAGACACCCATTTCCAGGGCCAGGATTAGCCATACGTATACTAGGTGATATCACCCAAGAAAAAGTACGTATATTACAAGAGGTGGATCATATTTTTATAAGTGGTCTCAGAGAATGGGGGCTTTATGATAAAGTGTGGCAGGCAGGAGCGATGTTACTTCCAGTCAACTCTGTAGGTGTAATGGGAGATGAACGTACCTATGAAAAATGTGTAGCATTACGCGCTGTAGAGAGTACGGATGGAATGACGGCAGATTGGGTAGATTTACCGTATAAGTTTTTACAGAAAGTCTCAAACGATATAATAAACAAAGTAAAAGGCGTTAATAGAGTAGTATACGATATTAGTTCTAAACCGCCAGCCACGATAGAGTGGGAATAAACCAAAATCATGAAATGAACATAAACAAAATTATTTTTTTGTTTTATTCATTTCTAATGAAATCAAATTTTTAAATAAATGAAACATCTTTTTTTAGTATGTGTATGTGTGATGTCGTTTGCTTTCGCGAAAGCGGAACCGTGTGCACCCACATTTTTTCAGGAATTTATTTCACATCAGGTGACCAGCGGCGAAACCTTATACAGTATTGCCAAAAAGTACAAGCTTAAAGAAAAAGATATCATTAAGCTGAATCCTGATGCAAAAGATAGAGTCTATGAAGGACTTGTACTGATTCTTCCTGCATCTGCAACCGTATCAAAAGCAAAGGGTACAACGTCAACTCCGCAAGAAGATATACGCTTTAAAACCCATAAAGTAAGACGAAAAGAAACCTTATATAGTATCTCTAAGAAATATGATGTTACACAAGATGCCATCAAAAAATATAACAAACGTTTATATAGTGAGACGCTTCGAAAAGGTGATAAAATAAGAATACCTCTTAATTATGTTGGTGTTGTCGAAGAGAAAGTAACGATCACCAATACAGGAGAAGGTATTGTAAATCCTCCAGTAGATGGAGGGCCTGCATATACGCCTTATGTAGTACAACCGAAAGAAACAAAGTATGGTATTGCGCGCTTATATGGGATTACCATAGCCGAGCTAGAAGCAATCAATCCAGAAATGAAGAAGGGTTTAAAAGTAGGGCAAACGATAAAAGTACCTAATACAACACTAGAAAAAACAGATACAGCTGTTATTAATGAAGATGTACACGTCTTTTATGAAGTAAAAAAAGGGAACACTATCTATAGTTTATTAAAAGAGTTTGCTATTAGTGCAGATGAACTCGTTGCTTTAAATCCAGCTGTTGCAGATGGTCTAAAGGAAGGGATGATTTTAAAAGTTCCTAAAGGCATTTCTGGCACCATTACAGATAGTACTGGAAATGCAGGAAATACCATTGCTGTTTTGTCAGAAACGACAAAAACAAGCTTATTAGATAGTCTTTCTGATTTTTCTACAAAGAAAGTGGTACTTATGTTGCCTTTTGGGTTGAATCGTACCAAAGTAGACTCTGTCCCAAATGACGAAAAGATTATTAAAAGTGATAGAGCACTTAGGATTTCATTAGATTTTCATAGTGGGGTTTTGTTAGCATTAGAAGCTGCAAAACAACAAGGGATTTCTACAGATTTACAAGTATTCGATACAGATTATAAGCGATTAGATGGAGATGCTACCAACGCTCGAAAAGTAGAACGTATTATTACATCAAATGATTTTTCTGATGTAGACGTAGTGATAGGGCCTTTATTAGCTAGTAATTTTAATAGAGCCTCTAGTGTATTAGCACGTCAAAATATTCCTTTAATCTCACCTTTAACGCAAAAAGTAAATTTTAGGTCTAATGTTTTTCAATCACGACCTAGTGTTGTACAATTGCGTGACGTCATGCTTGATTATTTGAAAGGTGGTGGTGTAGGGAAAAATATAATTATCATTGCTGATGAAAAAAACAGTAGAACCAAAGCAAAATTACAATCCCTTTTTCCTGGCGCAAAAGTGATCAAACCAAGAACTAGTGACGATGGCATATTTTTAGGTCAATATGATATTTCAGATAAGATATCAGAAACACTAGAAAACTGGGTGCTCTTAGAAACCAATGATGTACCTCTTATAAGTACTGTAACCACAAGGCTGAATGCGCTTGTAGCAACAAATAAAGTAACACTATTCACAACCAATAAAGGAAGAGGTTATGATAGTGATGCTATACAGCACATGCACTTAATGAATCTTAACTTTCATTTTCCTTCTATGAATAAGGAATATGATTATACATCTAACAAGGATTTTATAGATATGTATGAAGATCGTTATGATATTACGCCTAGTGAAGAAGCAATACGAGGATATGACATTACGTATGATACCTTATTACGTCTTGCCTTTGCAAGGAATCTTTATGACGCTGCTGGTAGCGGTATAGAGACTACGTACATAGAGAATAAGTTTCGTTATGATCAAAAATCTTCAGGAGGGTTCTATAATAATGCGATGTATCTTATGAAATATGCAGAAGGATTGATGCTAGAAGAAATTACTCAAGAATCTATTGAAGACGTAGAAGATTAACTTTATTAGTTGTATCAGACTAAGACTAAGACCTCATTTGTTAATCATTTGAAAACTAGTTGTAAATACATATGTTTTCTTTACCTATGCTTAAGGTACTTAATGTCTAGGGTACCCAGGCTTTATTCATAAAAAACGGCAGTTACATCTAGTAACTGCCGTTTTTTTATGATGATATTTAAATAGTTTATAAACCTCCGTTTGCTTGTAAATCTGCAATACAAAGAGGATCAAACTCGGGTATTGTAGCTACATCACTGGTATTAAAGATACTAGTGACTGTTTGGAAAAACATCAAACATCCCTCTACATTACAATGTCTCAGATTATCTTGATCTTCATGTTCAGATGTAAGCGGTGTCCCTATATTGACAAGGCCAAAAATATGACCAAATTCATGACGTAGGGTAGAGGTTTCTAGTAATGTTCTATTGATAGGTGTAGGTGAGGTATTTGCTAAATCTATAAATGTCTTTTCATAAATCACCATAGAGGTATTACGATAGGCTGTACCTAATACAAAGGAATTTCCAGAATTTCCTTCAGATACGCCATCAGAAAAGAATAACCATACCCCAATCTCATCTCCATTATTAAAAACGGTACGATTAGCATCTTCTATAGCAACAATTTCATTAATGTCATACGGAGCTGTTTCTGTGGGTGTAATAATACGTTCTACAATGAAAACTCCATCAGGTTTATTTAGGCGCTCTTCAAGAAAGCTTTGAATAAGATCAATGGTTTGTTGTGTCGGTCTAAAACCATCTGCATATGCAAGCTCTAATCGTAAACTTCTAAATTCTGTGGCAGCTAGAAGATCATTTGCCGAAGTTCCTAACGGTTGTTGGTTTGCAGTTGCATTAGTATTTGTTTCAGGTGGTGTCCCTTCATCGTCACTTCCGCACCCTACAACGGTAAAAACAATACATAATAGTGTTACAATAGGGAATCTTAATCTTTTCAATATCATTTTTATATATTTAAACTTCTAATTTAATCGTAAAATTGATGAAAAAATTACTTTTAGCACTATTTTTTTTAAGTTCATTGCAGTTTAATGCACAAGAAGCAACCTATCATCAGGATGTTTTGAGGTATCTAACCATGAATGGGACTGCAAATCAGTATAGTGCTGCGATGGATCAACTGTTCGAATTGTTGGGTAGACAATATGAAGATCAAAATGTGCCAGATGCTGTATGGACGGAACTTAAAGGAGAGACAACACCAGAATTAAATAAAATTTTAAGCATGTTAGTTTCTGCGTACAGAGGAACGTATGAGCAAGAAGATATTAAAAACATGATTGCATTTTATGAGACACCTACAGGAAAGCAATTATTGGCAGATAAGACGGCTTTAGATTATGAACAACAGAAAACAGCTTCTGTATTTTATAATTCACCTACAGGTCAGAAAATACTTACTTCTGAACAGCAAATTGCACGTAGTGTAGGAGAAGTTTCTGAGATTTGGAGTCGTGATTTATATAGAAGCCTTATTGATAAACTTGCCGAAAAAGGCTACGTTATGCAAGAGTAAGTTTTGCTAAATAATCATAATGATCACCTTCTAAAATGAGTTCGCAATCGAGCTCATTTTTTTTTGCGTGTACAGAAAGCGTTTCAAAATCTAGATATAACCATTTAAAATCTTCAGAACGCTGTCCTTTATAACTCATCCCCATCACCACTTCTCCATAATATGCACTGTGTATATCGATCCAATATCCTCCATCATCAGTTTCATACATGTACTTGATATCTGAGCCATCGATGAGAATCTGTCCGTTGGGTTGTAAAAGCGTTTTTAAATGCTGTAAATAGGTATCTACTTTTGAGATTTCTTCAAAAATCCCCGTACCATTCATCAGCATGAGTAGTGTATCATACGATTCTTTATGATCCAAAATAGAGGAGGTAATTGTTTTTTTCAGTGTACGCTTTCGCGAAAGCGTACCACACCCCACAGAAATATCAAGCGAAGTCACATCGATTCCTTGTTCTTGTAACCAGAGACTATGACTCCCAGCACCACTTCCTATATCTAGCGTTCTACCTGTACATAATTGTAACGCTTTTTGTTCTATAGGAGGCATTTCAGGAAATATACGAAACAAGTAGGGGATAGGTAGCGTATCATCTTCGGCGATGGAAGAATGTACCACAATATCTTCTGTATACTGCTGCTCATAATAATCATTGACCGCTTTCCCAAATATATCTATATCCATAAAATACTATTTATACCCATCTAACTTTGAAATATGGTATTACATTTGTGCTATGGACGATATCTTAAAATCTTTGCCACAGCTCGCCAAAGATAAACATAACGAGAACAAAAAGTTCTTTGCTAAGTTGCGTAAAAAACCACCTAAAAAACTAGATTACCTGATGCAAGAATTGCATGAATCTGAGTTTGAGCGCACCGATTGTCTAGAATGTGCCAATTGTTGTAAAACAACAGGGCCTCTTTTTACAGATAAGGATGTGACTCGTATTGCCAAGCATTTTAAGATGAAAGAGCAAGCTTTTATTGATACGTATTTACGTATTGATGAAGATAAGGATTATGTGTTGCAGAGCGTCCCGTGTACTTTTTTAGGAGCTGATAATTATTGTTCTATTTATGACGTACGCCCTAAGGCATGTCGAGAATTCCCACATACGGATCGAAAAAAGTTTCAGCAGATTTCTAATATCACCCTTAAAAACGTAGCGATTTGTCCAGCTGCTTTTAATATTGTAGAAGAAATGAAACGCAGGATTCCGAAGTAGGATTCGTTTTATAAAGTGTGTGTATTATGTTTATCAAAATTTTTATCTTTTACTTTAAAGTTTAACTTTTTAATTAATTCCGATTCTAAATTTTTACAATCACAGCATTTTAAAGTATCATAATCTACCAAATTCCATCCGACGATATAGTACTTATCAGTTGTATAGGTATTTGGAGCAGGCGGGTATAAACTTGCTCTGAGCATTAGATAATATCTCAGATTTCTCTCCATGTACTCTTCTAGTTCAATAGGATAAAAATTTAGATATGGTTTTAAACAAGTAGGTTCAGATGTATTGATAAATTGTAGGTGTACTTCTGGTTTAGGATTCCAGTTTTCTGAATGTAATGTATCAGTGATGCCTCTTTCTATGTGTACATTCCAACCATCAATTTTTACAAAAGAGTTTTTTTCTTTATTCTTTTTTATATCAGAGCAAGAAATTAGAAACGATCCAATAGTTAAAAAAGCGATGAGTAATTTCATTTGAATCATTTTATATACTCAAATATCACTTTATATAATTAATTACTAAACTTATACTGAGTGAAACGGCTTTTTCAATGAGTAAAATACCTTTTTAGATTAGTTTCAATTGGGAGATAATTGACTATCAAAATAGGTAATCACATCGTTCAGTGCTTCTTTGGTAGCATGCCCGTCTTCATCCACAAAATCTAAGGTGAGTATTGCATGACCATCTCCAGGTAATTCATGAAGAATAATACGTTCTCTATCTGAATTAAATGTTTTTTTGTAAAGATCAAATCGTGATGCAGGACATGTAGTATCTCCTTTAAAACGAGCGCAGTGCATAGGACCTATGGCATCAAGTCTATTTTTTACAGTAGTCACCTCCTCAGGACTCATATGTAAACCGTCTTTCTTATAGGGTAGTGAGGGTTGACTCGCAAATCCAGCAAGTACGGCTTCATTTGCCATTAATGAGATCGCAAAATTACCCGTAATGCACATCCCAATCACAGCCACGCCTTGTACTTGGTGTTTCTCTTTTGTTGCGGTGCATAAGTCAGATAAAAAATCTACGATAGGACTTGATTCATTTTTGGCTAAATTTTTAAATTGTCGACGCATACAAAAAAGCACTTTTAGAGCATTTATCCTTGTCGCTGTTTTTCCTATTTTTCCAAATAAATGAGGCAATACAACGGTATATCCTTCATGTACAAATCGATCGGCTAAGGCTAGTGTTTCTTGCCCTATACCCGGTAATTCTTGTATAAGGATGACTACTTTAGAACCAGTACCTTGGGTGTATACATCGTTAGTGACTATTTTTCCATTGCGTAACGTACTGGTAAATTCCTCTTTTTGATAGGCATCAATTTGTGTGATTGTACTCATAAAAGTGCATATTATAGATGAAAAAATAGTTTCTAGATTAGTTTTTGAAACTACTCAAATATAGCTTTAATGATATAAATATCAAATAAGTAGCTATTGATACTATCTCAGTATACCTCTTTACCAGTACTAAAATCACTGTTTTATGCGAGTTCGCTATCTGTTATTATTTTTCGGATCCAATCATTTGGAATCATATCAATGGTAAGATTGATACGTTCTTCTGTACCTGCATTTACCACACGATGCGGATCTGTAAGTCGAAGATACCAACATTCTCCTGGTAACATAGAAACTGTAGTTCCATTAAGGAAAAATTCTACCTTGTCATTGTTTAAAATGGGAATAGTGAGTCTAATGACAGAGCGTTCAATTTCTAAACCTAACGTAGGGTCTGTGTGTTCTCTTACCACAGAATCTGGTGCCAGACGTAATACGCGTACTAAGGTTACTTTGGTATGTTCTGCAAAAGTATCGATGACGCTTTTTAAATATGGAGAAGCCTCAAGATGTTCTGTATTCATCCAATCGGTCCATGATCCATCGGCATAATCTAACGCAGGAGGAGGAAATGGTAACGACCTATCTACTTCATGAGCAGGTGCTCGCAAAGGCATCACATTATAATATTCAAACTCTCCTAGTTTCAAGGTTTCAAACTCTTCTAGCATTTTTGCTGTGTCAAATGTAAAAGGAAGTTTAACTCGATCTTTACTTTGTGTCTTTGTCGCTGTACTATCCATGGGTTGTATGAAAATCAGTTGATTTTTAAAACTTCAAAATACTCAATTTATACGAATTTTTTACCCCGTAAATCTACTTGATTTTAAGTATATGTGTATCTATACTTGAAATAATAATTATGAATTTTATTAAAATTAAAAAAGGTCACCTATTTTTAGACAACCTTTACATAATTATGCATATTCATACGTTTATGAAGTGTATGTATTGTTATCACAATAGCATATTTCTTCTAGATAATAGTCAATTATCTTTCTCTTGCATATTCACAAGTTCCAGAAGTACAATCATTGTCATCACAACGGCATATTTCTCCTACAGGGCACCAATTACCTGCAGAACATGCGCCCCCAGTACTGAAAAAAGAACTAGAATTACTTCCTTGAATATTTTTTAATTGAGTTTTACTTAAGATAGAACCTAAGTTAGAAATGTTCTTTAACATAGTATATAATTTTATGATTAATAAGTACCTAACTTAATGTATTAACATCAATAAATTATTGGAAATGTATAAGCGCAAGAAACAATATCAAATATGCTATGGGCAGATTAATAATCGTTATTAATAACGTTTTGAATATTTATATTCTTTCATTAAAAAATCAAGAACGGTGGTGTTGAATACTATAGGATTATCTCTAGGACATTCTCAACTTTTAGCGATATTTTTTAGTGAACTATACATATGCTTTAACGTTTCGCCCTCACTGCGTTTGTGAACCTGCCTGCTGGCAGAAAGGTCTCGCATCTCGATTTACCGCTTCGCTCTCCCGATGGTCGTGAATCTCACAAGTTCGATTTACCGCTTCGCTCTCACTGCGTTCGTGAATCTCGTATCTCGATTTCGCGAAAGCGTATAAACAGGTGTTTCAATATATTATTATTGACAGTAATAGAATTGGGGCTTTATGCTATTCTCTGATCGTTATTCTGGAATAAAAATGGCATTAACATCTTCTTGTATCGTTTGTGTGTCGTCAAAATTTGTTCGTGAAATAGACATAGATA
>CAKZKZ010000560.1 GCA_937124495.1 uncultured Dokdonia sp.
TATCATTTGCAATCGCATCTACCGTCTTGGTCACAAGCCCTGCTCCAAGGTGCATTAAACGGTCGTGAAGACTGCCTGCATTTTCGTTTTCACCTATGGCGAGACGTTCTTGAAATATGACCGCACCCGTGTCTATTTTTTCATCTATAAAGAAGGTGGTGACTCCCGTTTGTGTGTCTCCATTTATAATCGCCCAATTAATAGGAGCAGCACCTCGATATTGAGGCAGGAGGGAAGCATGTAAATTAAACGTACCATATTCTGGCATTTTCCATACAGCAACTGGTAACATACGAAAGGCAACGACGATTTGAAGGTTGGCTTGTAAAGCTTCTAATTCTTTAAGAAAGTCTTCATTTTTAAGATTGGTCGGTTGTAATATGGTAAGCCCTTGTGACTCGGCATATACTTTTACAGCACTCTTACGCAACTTCTGACCTCTTCCTGCAGGTCTATCTGGAGCCGTAATGACTCCTGCAATAGTGTATTCTTGTGTAACCAATGCTTCTAATATCGTAACGGCAAAGTCTGGTGTGCCCATAAAAACGATGCGTATATCTCTCATAATAGTGTATATGTATTTATTGGGGTAAGTGTAATCTTTTTTTGATCTAAAAGCAATTGTAATGCCGTAATAATTTCGGTTTCAGGATAGGGTAGATCACAAAGTTGACGAGAGCTTTGTTGCTTTCGCGAAAGCGAACTTAGAATGGCCTGCATCACCGAAACATTTTGTTTCCTATTAGAGTTTTGAGCAAGGCAGACATCACATGTTCCGCAAGGCGTTGTCATGTCTTCTTCAAAATAGGAAAGGAGTTGAATGGTTCTACAGGTAGTTGTATTGCTTACATAGTTTTTGATCGTTTCTATTTGTTGCTTTTTGTAATTGGCTTGTATTTTTATATTCCCCGCAATCACATGGATGGTACGGTCATCTTCTCTGGGAACCAAAAATGTTATCGCCGTATCATAGCTTTGATGTTCGTATGTGATGATGTCATCTTTAGCAAGCATCAATAATGCTTCGTGGATTTTATCTATAGAGCTTCCTGACTTATTAGCGATGATACTATAATTAATGGTCACGACTTGTTCAAAAATTCCACCGTAGGTACGGAGTATTGTTTTTACAATGGTATCCCATTGTGGATTCTTGATTAAATAATAGGTAAGGGCAACATCTGTAATATTAAAAGTAACCGTGGCTTTTTTTGTAAATTCTTGTGAGAGACTAATTATACTATTACGATCTAATGCGAGTAATGCATTATAGGTTCGCATCGTAGGTAAGGAATACGTCTGACAGAAATGACTAAAGTTAAACCGATGGTTTGTTTCTTCTCCTTCTCCATATGAGATTTGAAAAAAGTTATTGAGTCGGCTATAGATTTCTTTTACAAAGGATACGGTAGGAATGACCTGTAAAAATTGATTGTTAAGCCGTATGACGTCATTCTCATTATATATAAGGACAGCTTGTGACGGTTGTCCGCTTCTTCCTGCGCGCCCAGCTTCTTGGAAATAGTTCTCTAAACTATCTGGAATTTCTAGATGTACGACCGTATCTACATCGGCTTTGTCAATGCCCATTCCAAAGGCATTGGTACTTACCATCACTTGGATCTTATTATCACGCCAGTCTTTATAATGTTTGTGTCTATCGTCTCTTGACATTCCGCCGTGGTAATACGTAGCGGTTATGCCTCGGCTTTTTAAAAATTGAGCAGTGGCTATGGTCGCTTTTCGATTACGTACATATATAATAGCGCTCTGAGATGTTTTTTTTAGGATAAGCTCAAGGCGAAAATTTTTATCGGCGCTATGAATAAGGGTATAGGTGAGATTTTCTCTATGATAGGAACCCTTGCACAGTAGCGGATCGACTAATTGTAATTCTTCGGTAATATCCTGAACCACTTTTGGGGTTGCGGTTGCTGTGAGCGCAATGATAGGGGTGTTGGGTTTTATTTCGCGTAAGCGGGCAATTTTACAATACGCAGGTCTAAAATCATGTCCCCATTGTGAGATACAATGTGCTTCATCTACCGCAATAAGAGAGACATTCATTTGCTTGATACGCTCTATAACGAGTTCTTGTTGGAGTCGTTCTGGCGATACATATAAGAGTTTGTAATTGCCATAAATGCAATTATCCAAAAGAATGTCTAGATCACTATATCTGATCCCACTTGTAATGGCTAGTGCTTTGATGCCTTTTTCTTGAAGATTCAATACTTGATCTTTCATCAAAGCAATTAAAGGTGAAACCACAATCGCAATGCCTTCTAACGCCAAGGCCGGGATTTGATAGCATACCGATTTACCTCCACCAGTAGGTAATAATGCAATGGTGTCTTGACCGTTTAAAACACTTTGGATACTATCTTCTTGTAAAGGTCTAAAGGAGTCGTAGCCCCAATATTTTTTTAATATGTCTTTAGGGGTGTGATTCAACCCTTTAGTGTGTTTAAAATAAATGATGCTCTAACGTCTATGTCACCAGTTGGCACTTCAATAGGTGTATACCCATAGTGTGTATAGGTAGCGAGCAAATGCTCTTGAATTTTTTGTGCTTGCTCAAAGCTTTCATAGCGTTCTGCATCTGTTTGATGGATCTCTTTCCATAATGGAAGGATAAAAACCCTATCATATATGTAGTCTTTACAGTCGTTAATAAACTCCTCTGTATAGGTCTGTCCTATATAATCCATATATGCCACAGTGTCAGGAATTCCTCTGTCTAAAAAGACATATTGAGTGTCATAGGTTGTTGCTTCTTGAAACTGCTGTATTCTCGCATCTTTTAACAACTGACTGAATAGCAATGGTTTTTCTAGAAAAAGTTGATCTATCCCTTCGCTTTGTGCTTTTTTTATCACGTCTCGAGAGATTTCTTCAAGGCAAGGATATCCAAGTGTTTTAAGATGATTTATAAGTGTTGTTTTCCCTGTTGATGGGCCACCTATCAATAAAATGCTTTTTGGCATAAAAATGGTACTAGTTTCTACAAAATTAGGCAAACCAAGACGAACAACAAATTTATATACAGTATTGTATGCTTGTCTTATCTTTGCTCACTTAATTACAATGGTATGACTCCAGAGAATAACACAGAAGAATTTTATAAAAAATTAAAAGAACAGCTTAGTGATACATCATTATGGCCAGGTCCTTATTTGTATAAATTTATAGTGCCTTCAGATTTTGCTAAGATCAAACAGATAGAAGATATTTTTGATCATACAGGTGCTGTTATCAATAGAAAAGAATCTCGTACAGGAAAGTATACGAGTGTTTCTGTGAATGTTAATATGAAAAATCCAGATGCTGTGATCGCAAAATATATAGAAGTCGGAAACATAGAAGGGGTTATTTCTTTATAGAATAACATTTCAATAATATAAAACAGGTGCGGCATATATGTCGCACCTGTTTTTTTTATAACCTGAATTTTATACCACTTCCATCTTTTCCTGCTTATACCATATATACGAATACACTAAAGGAATAATCGTAATGATCCCTAGAATCACAAAAAATACGATTAAGTTTTGTGGTTGCGCCAGTAGGAGGGATGATACGATGATTAATAACCCACCTAGCATCCATAGTTTCCCAGCAAGACGATGTGTTTTTTTCCAAACCGTAGCGTTTTCTAATGTCCAAGGGGTGCGCAATCCTATAAAATAATTAGGCTTTACAGAGGGTAAGTAATTCCCTAAAGCAGCAAAGAATACGCCCATTAGAATAAAGATAATCTTTGGACTAGACATGGATTGTTGTTGTGTTGCATACAAGATATATAATCCTAAGGCAGTTAAAAATAGCACAGTGATAAACTTAAGTTGGTAAAATTTAGCCCCCATCTGCTTGATTTGACCTTTAGGATCAATTTTTGGCACTATACTCATCAATACATACCCTAAAAATGAAGTCGCAAAAGGGATGATCCAAAGTGTGCTTTTTGACCCCCAACCGTCTATTTCGCCATCAATATTCCAATGTGTAGGCACGGTGTCTGGTAAATCTGCATACAGGTATCCTAAATATAGGAAAGGTGCTATAACCATACAGAGTAACGGGATTTCTTTACGTACATTCATAATTAGTGTTGTTAATGGGTTAGTTTTTTAAGTGTATAATCCACTGCATGACTTCTTCCAAAATCGTAGTATTAAGACTGTACACCACATATTGCCCTTTTTTAATACGAGTCACTAGATTGGCTTGTTTTAATAAATCAAGATGATGCGAGATACTGGGTTTTGAAATATCAAAT
>CAKZKZ010000561.1 GCA_937124495.1 uncultured Dokdonia sp.
ACTCCAGGAAGTAACTTTCCTACAGAGCCTACTTTAAATCCTCCATTACGCATGTCATTTACAGAACATACGGGAGATGTTTCTGTAAGTCCATACCCTTCCATAATGCCCATTTCTGCAGCATTAAAAATACGTGCAAGTCTAGGTTGTAATGCAGCACTACCTGAGGCGATAAGTTTCAGATTTCCTCCTAAACCTTCTTTCCATTTAGAAAAAATAAGTTTTCGAGCAAGGGCTAATTTTTTTTCATACCACCATCCGTTTTCTCCATACGGTTTGTATTCTAATCCGATTTTTACAGCCCAAAAGAAAAGTGATTTTTTGATACCAGAAAGATCAGCGCCTTTTGCTATAATTTTATCATATACTTTTTCTAGTAACCTAGGTACAGCTGTCATTACAATAGGTTTCACCTCTTTAAGGTTATCGCTTATCGTTTCAAGAGATTCTGCAAAATATATAGATACTCCCAGATATTGATATAAGTACATCAACATACGTTCATAAATATGACATACAGGAAGAAAGCTTAAGGCTCTTACATTAGTTTCTGGAATAGGTAATCTATGTGCGCTAGCTAATGCATTACTTACTATATTTTTGTGAGATAGCATCACTCCTTTAGGCCTTCCAGTAGTACCAGAGGTATAGATAAGTGTAGCTAAGTCATCAGTTTTTACATTATTCTTTAGGGTCTCTACTTCTTCTTGGTTGCTTTCGTCTGCTCCAAGTTCTAATACCTTTGTCCAATTATCACACGTATCTAATTCATCAAAAGAATACACTCCTTTTAATGAAGGGACTTTATCCATAATTGCAGAAATCTTACTATATACTTCTGAACATGAAACAAAACAATACTTCGATTCGGAATGATTTAAAACATACGCATAGTCTTCCATAGAAATGGTAGGATAAATAGGTACGTTTTGAGCTCCTAATTGCAATATTCCAATATCACAGATATTCCATTCTGTTCTATTATTCATTGATATTAATGCAATTTTGTCATTAGGTTGAACACCTAAGCGTAATAACCCACGACTTACAGCATTTGCTTTATCTATATATTCTTGAGTTGAAGTAGCTTCCCAAACACCATTTTTCTTTGTACAAAGAGCATCAGAGATATTGTTTTTCTCTAATTGGTAATATGGGAAATCAAAAAGTCTCGTAATTTCCATGTACTATAATTTATAATGCAAAATATGAAAAAATGATGGTATTTAATGAGATTATGTTAAAATCATGTAGGATATTTTTTGAAATAGATCGGCTTTTGAAAAAAGAATTATATAAGACCTGTCTAGCAAAGGAATAGGGAAGAGGGTAAAAAAGGAAAGCCCGACACTAATGTCGGGCTTTCCTGATGTGGTGCAAAAAAAAATTATTGTTTGATAACCTTAATTGTTTTAAGGGCATTATTTGAAACTATTTTTACAAAATAGATACCGTTTGCATACGTACTATAATCTAATTGTGTATTTCCGATATGTGCTGTTGTTTCAGATACACGTTGTCCTTGTATATTATAAATAGTTGCTGTGTATTCCCCTTGCGGAGCTTGTATTGTTAAGAAATCTTTTACAGGATTTGGAAAAACAGTAAATCCTTCAAGAATACTTTCTTTTGTAGATAGCGATTCATCATTAATAATGGAAATTTCAAGATCATCAAAATAGAATCCATCTTCAACTATTGCAGTATCTGTAATAATATGAAACCTAGCAGTTATAGATTCACCAATATAATCACTTAAATTTATTTGTTCTAGAATCCATTCATCTTGTAAACCGTCATATAATGGTTCTAATGGTTGAATGTTAGTACCTGTTGTTGTGAAATTCCCACATTGAGGGATCCAAGTATTGCCGCCATTTGTTGAGATTTCAAACTGTACATAGTCCCAATTATCTTCAATATCCCATCGAGCATAAAAATTAATGGAAGCAGCAATTGCAGTAGATAAGTCTATGTCATATCCTAATGTAATACTTGAATTATTACTATTTTGATAATTCCCAAAAGGAGAATCTGTTATAGAACTAGGCGAGCTTACAAAAAAATCTGCTGAAGTACCCCAATCTGAAGGAGTGAATATACCTGTTGTAGTATCACCATTTGCAATAAGTGTTGTATCTGTATCACCATAAATATTGGTTACTCTTGTGCGTTCAATAATAGCCCCACCATTGACTATAATATCATATATAATCTCTTCGCCAGGAAGAATTGCATTATCAAGAGTTAATATGATATTTCCAGTACTACTCTCTCCTGCAAATAAATTTGTATGTGTTACTGTATTTCCAGTATTGGTAATATTTGCACTTACGGCTTCAATAGATACTTCGAAATTATTTGTAAAATCATCATTTACACTGAAACTATTTATGGTATATGTTATATCTGGGGTTGTTGTGTTTCCTATAAGTAAAGGGCTACTAGTCTCTGCTTTAGCATATGAGTTTACCATTTTTGCTATTTGAAGATTTAGATACATCATACTTTCATTAATTCCTAGAATAAGAGATGGATCAGGCCAGCGTTCGGTTGCAATTTCTGGAGTAAGAGAAAAAATGCGATCATGAGTATCGACTGTACCGTACATAAAATCATCGGCAGCTCCAGAAGCAGTTCCTCCATAGTCAGATGCAAGCATAGGTAGAAAGCCATTTTGAGAAGTCATCCTATTTGTTATAGTTTGGTAAACTTCATGTTCAGGAGTTATAGTATTATAACTGTATGCAAAAGGGTATAAAAGCACATTACCTCTGGAGTGATTGTTTAGTGCTGCAGCAAAGTTGTTCTGTTCTACAAGCCAACGTATTGCTTGATTTTCTGCTTCACTGAAGGCTTCAGTACCTCTATAATTGTTACTATTAGGGTTATCGGAAGAGCCTGAGCCTCCCCATGCAGAGTTCATAGGGTCACCATTTATAAAATAATCATAGTTCCTATTATTATCAACTCCATGTGTATTCTTACGATTTTTTCTCCAATTTCCTCCTCCATTTGGATTTGTAAATTGATTGTATAGATATCCGTCAGGGTTTACTACAGGTACAAATACAAGTTCTGTATTGTCTACAATAGCTTTGATTTCTGGGTCTGAATCATAGTTTTCTAATAAATACCACATATAAAAGATTAATTGTTGCATACTTGCAGGTTCTCTGGCATGATGTAGAGAGTTGTATAAAACTTGTGGTTCACCTTCATCTTCTGTATCTGGGTTATCAGATATACGTACCCACTGTATACTATTTCCGCCAATATTAGGAGTAATGTCATATCCAGCAGGTTCTATACCTTCAGTTGTAAAATCATTTATAGGTGATTTAGCAGTGATTAGGTTGGGATAT
Source organism: uncultured Dokdonia sp. (assembly GCA_937124495.1). Taxonomy (GTDB): domain Bacteria; phylum Bacteroidota; class Bacteroidia; order Flavobacteriales; family Flavobacteriaceae; genus Dokdonia. The sequence goes on from CAKZKZ010000561.1 coordinate 3,366, forward strand.
AATGCTCGCATTTCATCAAGTTCATTTAGTATTTCTTGATATGTTAAAAAACCACCCATAGATCCTCCGTGATAGTTGGAAGGGGTAATAAAACTGGCATCATTACTACAAGGTGATGGGTTTTGAGCGAGATTGCGAGAAGGACTAGAAGCATATTGCTCTTGATAATAAGCAGTGAGATCTTCTATGATAATATCGACATCAGCTCCTAGCGACTGCGCTGTTTGTATTTCAGCTTCAGAAAAGTCAGCAATAATAAATACCCCCTTTTTTTTGATGCCATGATCGATCGGTATCCCAGCATTTTCAAGTGCATTTTTTATTTGGAAAGTGTTATACGTTATTTTAGCTCTCTTATAATTTCTTTCAATATGTTGAGCTATTAGTATTGTAGATGATAAGAAAACAATTATAAAAACACATAGTTTTTGTATCATAAGAATAGGGTTTTAGAATATCAATAATTTTAGAATTAGATAATCATATTTGATCTAATGTAATCTGCTGTGATTTTCCTTGTTTTTGTAGCCTTAAATTACTACATTTGTAATGTAAATTCATGACTATGAAAGGTTTAACCACGATATTTGATAATTTAAAATTTCATCAACGTTCAGAGATTGATGATTTAATTAAAAGGTTCATAGAACAAAACGGATTAAGTCCTATTTCATTAAATAAAGATATAATTTGTCCTCATTGCTCATCAGATAAATATGTTAGGAACGGTGTTACTTGTGGTAGACAAAGATATAAGTGTAAGTCTTGTAGTAAAACATATAGTCAATCTACTTTAACTTCTGTACATAAGCTTCAAAAAGTAGAAGAATGGACTGATTTCATTTACTTAATGTTTAGTTCATCTACTCCGTTAACTTTAAAAGAATTGTCTAAGAAGCTTAAAATATCAACTAAGACAGTCCACACTTGGAAACATAAGTTATTATCTAGTCTAAATAAATCCGATGATATAAAACTATCTGGTGAGGTTGAAATGGATGAAGTATTTCTACCGTTTAATGTTAAGGGGATGAAAGGGAAAGAAAAGACACAAGAAATATTATCAACAGAAAAAAAGTATATCTCTGAAAAGAAAAACTCTATGTTCTTATGTATTCATAATAGGGATAATGACTTCGATTTTAGACCGATTAAGATACAACAGAAAGGTCAAGTTAAAAGTACTGACATTGGACGAGTAGTAGAGACTCTAAATATAGTTAAGGGAACTACGGTTATTACAGATATGTCTAAAGGATCTACTAAATACTTCAAGACTCGTGAAGATGTATCTCACGAAGTCTTTAAATCAGATGGAAAGAAGACTAAGAAACTCCATAACAATAATATCAATGTTACAATGGCTCTTTATAAAGCTTGGAGTAAAAACTTCAATGGTTACTCGACTAAATATATTTGGAATTACCTAAAATGGTTTAGATATGTTAGAAAGTTTACTAAATCAACTAAAATGGATTCTTTAGTTCTTAAATCAATTAATGATAAGGAGAGTAATAAACGATTTAATGATATCCCTATATATTATGAAGAGTTTTTAAAAACGGCTAGTTAATAACGATTGGAATATTATTCTTTTGATTTATTAGATCCTGGAAAATTTATTATTATTAAAAGAATGATGATAAAAATTATAGAGAATGGAAAGAAGTAAAATATTTTATTGAAAATTAAACTCCATATATAGGTTAAACTCATCCATATTGATAAAAACATTGAATGAATTATAACAGTCATTAGTGCTACTCTTAAATCAAGAACATGTTTTTCATCCCCAAAATCTGTACTACTTATACTAATAATAAACGTACATATTAGATTTATACAAAAACAGAAACAAAAAATAAGAAAATGATCTTTTGTTTCATATAATTCTGGATAATATATGTACACGCATATATACCAGAATGGGATAGTTACTAATGTTATTAGAAAGCTTTTAAGGCTTTTGGGAGCATTATTAATATCACCAAATGAAATCATATAATATCTTTTTAGAATTTTAAATAAAATTAGTGAATATTACTTAATATCGGGCACAACCTTTTAATAATAAGCATATTGAAATATTAAATAATTTAGATATGATATAAAGTTTAGTTTATCCGAAAAAGATATAAAGAACTCACTCTCTAATATATACCGAAAAAGAATATTAGATAAAATGAAAAATATTATAATTTTTTTAATAAATTGGTTATCAAGGTATTTAAAACATGATCTATTTAAATCAGAAGAAAAAATGAATAATGTAAAAATTATAATTGTTTATAAAATCTTTGAACCAATTAATCAGGATTTCCCTATATTAAACTATGACGAATATTCTAGTTCTGAAATTAAAAAAAACTATTTATTAGAATTAGAAGATCATACTACAATTGATTTTTCCTTATCATATTTTTCTAATAAACTAGAGTTAGTATTGAAAAATTCAAATTCACATAACTTAGAATTAACTGGGAGAATAATTACATTATTACACCAAAAAATAATGTATGACTTTAAGGATGAAATTGAATCAGGATTTAAAACTGAGCTTTTATATTCAACTATGTTTAATTCTAAAGATGATAAGAAATCTTAACTATTCACACCCCTTAAGTAGTTTTATAACGGGTATTTCAAGAGCTCTTGAAATAGTTAAAAGTTTTACTACAGAAAGCCCCACCTTACCCTTTTCTAATTTATATAGGTATTGTCTGTCACTAACAAGTAGATGAGCCAATTGTGTTTGAGTTAGACCCTTATTTTCTCTGATATGTCGAATATTATTCCCTATGATTTCGGGAATATCCTCCTTTATCCTATCAATGTCTTTTTTCGAGATTTCCATCAATTCAAATGTGGAAAACTTTAATCAAACTTTTGTAATCTTATAATACTGCTTGTAGTAATATTTTACTACATTTATTTCCTTAATTATAAAACTATAATATTATGCCGAAATTTATTATTTCAAAAGTAACAGTAAGATGGGGTGGTGGAAGAGTTGAGGAAATTCGTAATGTAGAATTAATAGCGCCTTTCACCCCTAAAAATGACAACAGAACTAAAGAATTGTTAGAAAGTAAATTTACTGGATGTCAAAGTATTGGTGGAGTTTATACTCCAATTAAACAAATTTAATAAAGTGTGATAGGTAATTAATGTATGTAACACAGATAATATGAAAATTAATTATCTGTGTTACATATTTATTTATTATAATTAGGTGATGTTTTTATGTAAATCACAGCAGATTACATTAGATCAATCATATTTATAGATTACTATTCAATAGTTCTTATTTATTCTAATTCTTACCCTTTATACTTAAACTTTTTTACAGGTGTTATAACTTTTAAAACGAAATTTTATACCATAAAAAAGCCTAACATTAATGTTAGGCTTTTTTGGTGTGGTTCAAAAAAGATTATTGTTTGATAACCTTTATCGTCTTAAGTGCATTATTTGATGCAATTTTCACAA